>NZ_JAELTL010000140.1:0-1554 GCF_016428815.1 Serratia sp. ASV30
CCCCCCCCCCCCCCCCCCCCCCCCCCCCCCCCCCCCCCCCCCCCCCCCCCCCCCCCCCCCCCCCCCCCCCCCCCCCCCCCCCCCCCCCCCCCCCCCCCCCCCCCCCCCCCCCCCCCCCCCCCTTTCATGATCCGGCGACCACCGAGATCTACACCCAGTTGGCATCGTCGGCAGCGTCAGATGTGTATAAGAGACAGCATTAGAGTTTGGCACATATCCATATGTATTCATTCCCCCAACAGCCCGCCCCAGGTAACCTTCCTCTCGCGAATCATACTACCGGTTCAGGTTATACAGATCTGTCAGAAATTAATCATACTGAGGAATCTTAATCACGCTACCGCCCTACCGTGATAGTTTTCATCTTCACAAAATGACTTTAAATTAAATGGTAATGCAAATACAGATTGATTGAGAATTTAGGAGCACAGCCTAGCAGGAGCATCTGAACAAGGATTTACGGTTTCGTGAAATTGCTGGCGTGGCATAACCCAAAGGTAACAGCACGCTGATCGGTAAAGCCTATCAAAGCAGAACCGGCATCGGTGAGCTACCGATGCCATTCACGGACAAGTATCCTATTTATTCTCGGTTGGTACCTCCTAGCGTATCCCTTACCACCATCAGCGCGAAGCCGAGCAAATTTGTTCCGTTCCACCTCAGAGGGTTGGCTGCACGTTCGTCGTCCTGCGCTAAGCCGATGCCCCAGACACGGTCGACGGGGCTGGCCTCAACCAGCACACGTGTGCGAGTGCCGACAAGAAATGCGCCCAGCTGTGGGTGCTGACTAAACTTGTGGAGGTTGCCTTCACACACCAATTCAAAACAGTGCGCTTCCCACATTTGCTGATTAAAGCCAGCGACCTCCCTGCCGAACCTCTTCGCTTCCGCTGGCGATTTAGCGTTCAGAATGCGGGGCAGTATAGCATCGTCACTAAACAGCCTTGCCTTACCAGCCATCATCCAATGCTCGGCACTGGCGTAGGTCACATCGTCAACCTTAAACGGCGACGGCCACCACTGACTAAAGCAGGAGGCGGTCACAGCACCACTGGGAGAAGGACGGTGGCCCCAGAAATAGAGGTACTTGAAGCGCTTACCGGTCCGTATGCTCTGCTGTAACGCGTCTAACGTATAATTTCCCTGTTGCATAACTCATCATCCACAAAAATTATGCCTGATAATGGCATTAATATAACTACCTGATACTCTGAGCACTTCATGTTGTCAAGAGCTGGGGTATGGTTAAGCGCAATTCTTAACCAGGCACCACCGTAAATAAAGCACCCAAGACATTTGGGTTGTAATGGGTCAGATAAATTGGTAATGAAAATATAGACCGATTGAAGCATAGGAGTATCCCTATATCGGCACGGACTAGGTACGGGATAACGGTGAGTTGTATCTGGCGGGAGACTAACTGATGCAGTTTTAGTTGAATCACTACAAACCACTGGAATTCAGCGTGATATCTGTTACCTGTCTCTTATACACATCTAAAAGGGGGGGGGGGGGGGGGGGGGGGGGGGGGGGGGGGGGGGGGGGGGGGGGGGG
>NZ_JAELTL010000141.1:0-1561 GCF_016428815.1 Serratia sp. ASV30
CCCTAGTAGCGGCGAGCGAACGGGGAACAGCCCAGAACCTGAATCAGTTCTTGTGTTAGTGGAAGCGTCTGGAAAGTCGCGCAGCAAAGGGTGATAGCCCCGTACACTAAAATGCATTAATTGTGAGTTCGATGAGTAGGGCGGGACACGTGACATCCTGTCTGAATATGGGGGGACCATCCTCCAAGGCTAAATACTCCTGACTGACCGATAGTGAACCAGTACCGTGAGGGAAAGGCGAAAAGAACCCCGGCGAGGGGAGTGAAATAGAACCTGAAACCGTGTACGTACAAGCAGTGGGAGCACCTTCGTGGTGTGACTGCGTACCTTTTGTATAATGGGTCAGCGACTTATATTTTGTAGCAAGGTTAACCGTATAGGGGAGCCGTAGGGAAACCGAGTCTTAACTGGGCGAATAGTTGCAAGGTATAGACCCGAAACCCGGTGATCTAGCCATGGGCAGGTTGAAGGTTGGGTAACACTAACTGGAGGACCGAACCGACTAATGTTGAAAAATTAGCGGATGACTTGTGGCTGGGGGTGAAAGGCCAATCAAACCGGGAGATAGCTGGTTCTCCCCGAAAGCTATTTAGGTAGCGCCTCGTGAACTCATCTTCGGGGGTAGAGCACTGTTTCGGCTAGGGGGCCATCCCGGCTTACCAAACCGATGCAAACTCCGAATACCGAAGAATGTTATCACGGGAGACACACGGCGGGTGCTAACGTCCGTCGTGAAGAGGGAAACAACCCAGACCGCCAGCTAAGGTCCCAAAGTCATGGTTAAGTGGGAAACGATGTGGGAAGGCATAGACAGCCAGGATGTTGGCTTAGAAGCAGCCATCATTTAAAGAAAGCGTAATAGCTCACTGGTCGAGTCGGCCTGCGCGGAAGATGTAACGGGGCTAAACCATGCACCGAAGCTGCGGCAGCGACGCTTAGGCGTTGTTGGGTAGGGGAGCGTTCTGTAAGCCGTTGAAGGTGAACTGTGAGGTTTGCTGGAGGTATCAGAAGTGCGAATGCTGACATAAGTAACGATAAAGCGGGTGAAAAACCCGCTCGCCGGAAGACCAAGGGTTCCTGTCCAACGTTAATCGGGGCAGGGTGAGTCGACCCCTAAGGCGAGGCCGAAAGGCGTAGTCGATGGGAAACAGGTTAATATTCCTGTACTCGGTGTTACTGCGAAGGGGGGACGGAGAAGGCTAGGCTAGCCGGGCGACGGTTGTCCCGGTTTAAGCGTGTAGGGGGGTGTTCCTGGTAAATCCGGAACGCTATCAACCCTGAGGCGTGATGACGATGCACTACGGTGCAGAAGTAGTTGATGCCCTGCTTCCAGGAAAAGCCTCTAAGCATCAGGTAACATCAAATCGTACCCCAAACCGACACAGGTGGTCAGGTAGAGAATACCAAGGCGCTTGAGAGAACTCGGGTGAAGGAACTAGGCAAAATGGTGCCGTAACTTCGGGAGAAGGCACGCTGGCGCGTAGGTGAAGAGACTTGCTCTCGGAGCTGAAGCCAGTCGCAGATACCAGCTGGCTGCAACTGTTTAATAAAAACACAGCAC
>NZ_JAELTL010000142.1:0-1560 GCF_016428815.1 Serratia sp. ASV30
CCATCGTGGCGGTAGACGCGGCGGGCAACAAGACCACGCCAAGCACCCCGTCCTACGACCTGACGGTGGATATCACCATTCCAGGCGTGCCGGCAATCACCAGCGTGGTGGACAACGTCGAGCCGCACACGGGGGCGTTGCAGAAAGGGGATGTCACCAACGACAATACCCCGACCCTGAGCGGCAGCGCGGAAGCGGGCAGCATGGTGACCGTTTATGACAACGGCCAGGCCATTGGCTCCACCACGGCCGATGCCAACGGCAAGTGGACGTTGACGCCAGCGACCGCGTTGACCGACGGCAACCACAGCCTGCATATCACTGCCACTGACGTAGCGGGCAATATCAGCGCGCCAAGCGGCAGCTTTGCCATCAGCGTAGATACCAGCGTACCGGATGCGGCCACCGACATCGTGATCACCGACAACGTGGGTGACAAGACCGGGCCAGTGGCCCCGGGCGAGACCACCGATGACCGTTCACCGACGCTGGGTGGCAAAGGGGAGCCGGGCAGCACGGTCACCGTGACCGACAATGGCAATACCCTGGGCACCACCACGGTTGACGAGAACGGCAACTGGACGTTTACGCCAGATGCCCCGCTGGGCAACGGCGATCATAATCTGAGCACCACCGTCACCGATCCGGCGGGCAACACCAGCGAGCCAAGCCCGGGCATCAACATTGTGGTCGACGATACGCCAGTACTGATAGACATCGGTGCGGTGAAAGATAACGTTGGCTCGATCACCGGTAATATTGTGGCAGGGGGCGTAACGGACGATACCCGTCCGGAGCTCACCGGCAGCGGCAAGCCGGGCAGCCTGGTGACCGTGCAGGACGGCGACACCGTGCTGGGCAGCACCACCGTACAACCGGATGGCAGCTGGAGCTTCACGCCAGAGACCGATCTGGGCGAAGGTGAGCACCACATTACGGTGACGGCGGAAGACGCCGCAGGCAACAGCGTGACCAGCCCGGTAGTCGACTTTACCGTGGACAGCGTGGCCCCGAACAAGCCAAGTATCGGTGTGGCGATTGACGATGTGGGTAATGTGCAAGGCGAACTGACCAGCGGCAGCGTGACCGACGATGCGACCCCGACCTTGAAGGGGACGGCAGAGCCGGGCAGCACCATCAATGTCTATGACAACGGCCAACTGATTGGTTCGGTGATGACCGATACCCGCGGTGACTGGACGTTTACCCCGACCACGCCGCTGTTCGAAGGTGAGCACTCACTGACCACTACGGCGACGGATAAAGCGGGTAACACCAGCCAACCGTCTGACGCCTTTGTGCTGACCACCGATTACACCTCGCCACCGTCCGCCCTAGTGGTAATCACCGGCGTAGATGACCAGGTGGGTAACCTGAAGGGTAATGTGGCTATCGGTGGCATCACCGACGACAACCGGCCAACCATCAGTGGTACCGGGGCGGAAGCGGGCAACACCATCACGGTGTACAACGGCAGCAAGGCGATCGGCTCGGCCACCGTGCAGGCGGACGGCACCTGGTCACTGAAACCGAGCCTGCCACTGGCAGACGGTTTGGTGA
>NZ_JAELTL010000143.1:0-1543 GCF_016428815.1 Serratia sp. ASV30
TCTTTCGGGTTGATGGACTTAATTAGTAAGCAAGATGAAAGATTGTATTTAAGAGTATTGAATTCATTGGTGCTACTTGTCTTTTCAATAGGTGAGCCATACTTCAAATATGCATCATTAAACTCTGAGCAAGAGTGCACAAAAGTCTTTGAGCTATCTTTTTTTTCAAAAAAGAACGATTGTGATAAATCCGTGTTGTTGCTGAATATGTTTTTATTGATTTCACTTTCTGTAGGGATATTAGCGAAGGTCAATGATGAAAATAAAATTAAGGGCGAGAGGTAGAGAGCGAATTTCTTATCCATAGCCATAATGTTACCCAGATAAAAAGGTTGGTTAGTTCACTGCTCAATCACCACTGAGTGTAGTAGGGTGCTTTCGCTAAGTGATTATTTTTTGACAGTAATGTTATCTACCTCCTGACAAGAAAAATCAATATCTTGGTAAAGAGATTTTTACTTATCGTGTCCATTGGTTCTTGTGCATCCTGGGCACATTTCGTTGTCTGGTCGGCCTTCCATCCGTCACCACGTGCAGCCTTGTCTGCCTGGCGGCATGCTGTTTGCACCTACTCACAACGGAGCAAGCCGCTTATGGCTGACTATCATCACGGCGTGCGTGTCATCGAAATCAACGATGGCACCCGCGTAATCTCTACCGTTTCGACGGCCATCGTCGGCATGGTCTGCACCGGGGAAGATGCCGATGCCACACTGTTTCCCCTCAACACACCGGTATTAATCACCGACGTGCTGGCCGCCAGTGGCAAGGCCGGTAAAAAAGGCACCCTGCCTGCGTCACTGCGCGCTATTGCCGAACAGGCCAAACCGGTCACGGTGGTGGTGCGTGTGGCCGAAGGCAAAGACGAAGCCGAAACCACCTCCAACATCATCGGCGGTGCGGATGATGTTGGCCGCTATGTGGATGTGACAAACTCAGAGATACAAGCCCGCAAAATGCGGGTTTTTTTATGCCTGAATTATGTCGTGCCAAATAGATAAAGGGGGCGAGTTGTTTTCTTGGGGGGACAAAAAGGGGGCATCGAACAAGCGATAAATAAAAAGCCACCCTGTGAGGTGGCTTAATTATATGATTTTAAAGCTAAAATTTGGTGGCCCCTACTGGACTTGAACCAGTGACCAAGCGATTATGAGTTCCTACCGAAACAACCTAAAATCAATGGTTTATTTTAATTATCATTGACATAGGTTGCCACTGTTAGCCATCAATTTGCCACCATCCGCCATTTCTATCGCCACTTTATCGCCAATGTGAAATAACTTCGGGAACAACCGTACTGGGGGGTAAAATCAAAATTCTGGTGCAATCCAAGCATTTAATGGTAAGGCTTGGCATTCCAAATGTGAAGTAAACGCCTTACTTCTGTAGGATGCTCCTTGGCAAAGTACATAATCAAATGTTCCATTAAATTTATCATACACTTCTGAAGAAATTGCGAAGTTGTAAACTAAGGCTGTCTCTTATACACATCTGACGCTGCCGACGATGCCATCTGGGTGTAGAGGGGGGGGGGGGCGGTATC
>NZ_JAELTL010000144.1:0-1376 GCF_016428815.1 Serratia sp. ASV30
TGATTGCCGGTAAAAATCTCAACGTTACTGGCGACAGCGTCGTTATCGAACCGGGGCATGACCTGCGTACGGTAGAAGAGCGGTTTGAGCAGAAGCAGAGTGGCCTGACGGTGGCGTTGTCCGGTGCGGCAGGTGCAGCGGCCAACTCAGCGATAGCGGCAGCGCAGAGTGCCAAAAGTGAAAGCGATGGCCGTTTGGCCGCCTTGCAGGGCACCAAAGCCGCGTTGTCTGGGGTGCAGGCAGGACAGGCCGCTGTGTTGGAGAATACCAAGGGTAATGCAGGTAATGCGATTGGTATCAGCCTTTCTCTGGGGGCCCAAAAGTCTTCATCCACGCAAAAACAGGTCTCTGATAATGTCACCGGTTCGACGCTGACGGCGGGTAATAATCTGTCGGTGACCGCAACCGGTAAAGGCAGCGGTGCCAACAGTGGCGATGTGGTGATTGCGGGTAGCCAGTTGAAAGCGGGTGGCGATACCACCATCGATGCCTCTCGCGACATCTTGCTTGCCGGGGCGGCTAATTCCCAACAGCAGACGGGGAGTAACAAGAGCAGCGGCGGTGAAATCGGTATCGGCCTGAGCCTGGGTAAAGACACGGGTATCAAGGTGTTCGCCAACGTCAACGCTGGCAAAGGCAGTGAGAAAGGCACCGGAACGCAGTGGACAGAGACAACCATCGACAGCGGTAAGACGCTTGCCATGAATAGCGGGCGCGATACTACCCTGGCCGGTGCACAGGTCAGCGGTGACAAGGTGGATGTTGACGTAGGACGTAATCTGACACTTTCCAGCCAGCAGGACAGCGATCTCTACGACATGAAGCAGCAGAACGCCAGTGCAGGTGGCAGCTTCACCTGGGGCTCGATGAGTGGTTCTGGCTACCTGAACCTGAGCCAGGACAAGATGCACAGCAACTACGACTCGGTGCAGGAGCAGACCGGGATCTTTGCGGGCAAGGGTGGCTTTGACGTTAAGGTCGGCGAGCATACCCAACTGGATGGCGCGGTAATCAGTTCAACGGGCACGGCGGACAAAAACAGCCTGGATACCGGGACGCTGGGCTTCAGTGACCTGAACAATAAGGCGGACTACAACGTCGAACATGTCGGGGTCGGGATAAGCGGCGGTGGTGACTTTGGCGGTAAGGAGTTCCAGGGCAACCTGGCGGGCGGGATGCTATCGGGCCTGAACGGCAGCGGTCATGCTAGCGGCACCACGCAGGCGGCGGTGAGCGAAGGTAACATCACTGTTCGTGACAAGGACAACCAGCAACAAAATGTCGCCGACCTGAGCCGGGATACGGAGAATGCCAACGGCAGCATTGCGCCGATCTTCGACAAGGAGAAAGAGCAGAACCGGTTGAAACAGGCGCAG
>NZ_JAELTL010000145.1:0-1376 GCF_016428815.1 Serratia sp. ASV30
GGGATATCTTTATTGACTTTCACTTCGATATGCAAAGTCACAGCTTGGCCGACGTTAACAAATTCAACCTTTCGATTATCACTGTCCAATAACGATATCTCGGAAACTTCAGCCTCCCCGGTTCCAGAAATGGTTTGAACCTTACCTTCAGCGGTAATTTTTTGCTCAACTTTTTGATTCTGTTTGGCGGCCAACAATGCATTATAATAATCCATAACGGCTTCAGGTTCACCTTCCATCTCAATACGTCCCGCATTGAGAAGGATTGCTCGGTCACAGATACTTTGTATGGCTTGTTTATCATGAGAAACGATTAACAACGTTGTTCCTTGCCGACGAAATTCACGTATTCTTTCAAAACTTTTATGTTGAAAATAATCATCGCCAACGGAAAGCGCTTCATCAACAATCAGAACGTCCGGTCTGATGGCTGTCGCTACGCTAAATGCCAAGCGCATCTGCATGCCGCTTGAATAAACTCTTACTGGGCTATCAAGATATTCACCAATTTCTGCAAATGCTTCAATCTCCGGCATCAGCCTGGAAATCTCATCCCCATGTAACCCCAGCAATTGACCCGCCATATAAACGTTTTGGCGGCCGGTGAAATCCGGATGAAATCCCATGCCCAACTCTAATAATGCGGCAACGCGACCTGAAATATGGATATGCCCTTTGGTTGGCTGACTGGTACCGGTGATCATCTTGAGTAAAGTACTTTTACCCGCGCCATTTATACCAATAATACCTACGGCTTCACCAGGATTTACGGTGAAATTGATATCCTGCAGTACCCATTTCAACTGATGCTTTACGACATTACCAGGGCAGAACCACTCTATAAGACGCGCCCAGCGATTAGGATATTGTTTAAATGCCTTCCCAATATTACTTACACTGATAGTACTCATTAAAGTTCATCCACCATTTCTGCCGCACGCTTTTGGAATAGGCGCATCCCCAAAATGCAAAGTAATACACCAATGATTGCTGCGGGCAAAATCCCATACCAATCAGGCAACTCACCTTTAACCAAGACCGTTTGGCAAGCCATGACGACCCCCGCCAGCGGATTGTATTCAATAAAACCGCGGAAGTTTTCCGGTAAAATAGTTACCGAGTAAACGATCGGAGTAAGCCAGAACCAAAACTGCAAAAAGATGCCAAAAAACTGCCCAACATCACTAAAGAAGACGTTGAGGACACCAATCGTCAAACCGAGCCCAATAGCAAAAAGAATCAAAACGGCAATAACAGGTATTAGCTGTCTCTTATACACATCTGACGCTGCCGACGATGCCAACTGGGTGTAGGTCTCGGGGGTCGGGGGGTCGGTGGGGGGGGGGGGGGGGGGGGGGGGGGGGGGGGGGGGGGGG
>NZ_JAELTL010000146.1:0-1286 GCF_016428815.1 Serratia sp. ASV30
CCCCCCCCCCCCCCCCCCCCCCCCCCCCCCCCCCCCCCCCCCCCCCCCCTTTTTAGTTGGCATCGTCGGCAGCGTCAGATGTGTATAAGAGACAGGTGTTACCTTTACTGAAATATGAGCTTCTCGATCGTTATCTTGGTTACTTGCAGAGTCAGAAATTCTTACCTGTTCCCCAAGGGAAGAACGAATTATTTTAATTCTACTGAAGCAGTTAATGATAATGGTGAATTTACTATGATAGATACAAGAGTTTACTTTTCGTTAGCCTGTTTGTGTGCGCTGTCTGTGGCAAATATTTATTATAACCAACCGTTACTGGAGTTGTTTTCTAGGGAATTCAGCGCTAATACCAAGACCGTAGGCTCAATTGCGATGGTTGTTCAGTTATCCTATGCTGCAGGATTGGTCTTTTTTGTCCCCTTGGGCGATCGCGTTGTGCGGCGAAAGTTGCTGAGCTTTTTGCTGGGGATTAATGCTGTTGCTTCACTGTTCGCCGCTATGGCTCAAGATATTGCACAACTGCTGATGAGCAGTATCGCTATTGGTATGACCGCAGTGGGTGCACAAATAATTATTCCAATGGCGACTTTGTTGGCCCCCCCGGAACAACGGGGGCGGGCTGTAGGAATAGTGATGAGTGGACTGATGGCCGGAGTCCTATTTGCTCGCATCCTTTCCGGCGTGATTGGTGAGCACTGGGGATGGCGTGCCATGTATATCGTGGCAGCAGCCATCAATGTGATAATGATAGTGATAATCTATCGTCTACTGCCTCATAACAGCCCATCAAAAAATCCGATGCCTTACCGGCAGTTAATCGTATCGCTTTTAACCTATTTCCGGCAAGAGAGTGAGTTACGCAAAGCCTGTCTGTCTGGAGCCTTAATGTTTGGATCTTTCAGTGCATTATGGGGGGCTCTGGCTTTGCTTCTGTCTCGTCCTCCTTATCATTTCGGCAGTGATATTGTTGGTGCTTTCGGTTTCGCAGGAATTGCAGGGATCCTGATGACACCGATTATCGGTAATTTAGCGGACAGGTATACACCACAGGCGATTGTTTTTTTAGGCAGCCTCTGCACTATAGTCGGTTTTTTACTCCTGGCAATGTCAGGACACTATTTGACCGCCCTCATCATCAGCGTCATTTTTCTAGATGTAGGGGGACGGGCAGGCTTAGTTGGCAATCAATTACGTGCTTTGGCACTGTCGGAAACCGCTCGCAGTCGGCTCAATACTGTCTTTATGTTTTGCTATTTTCTAGGCGGAGCCTTTGGCACATACATAGG
>NZ_JAELTL010000147.1:0-1199 GCF_016428815.1 Serratia sp. ASV30
GTCCGAGCCATGGCGACGGTTACCCGCGCTATCCCTCAAGCAAATTCAGTACTTTGTGACCCTGGCGCAGCTACGACATTTCACCGATACCGCCAGCCGTCTGGCGATCAGCCAACCCGCGTTAAGCAGTGCGCTGCGGCAAGTCGAAACCGTGCTTGGCGGGAAGTTAGTCAATCGAACGGCCTCTGCGGTGACCCTGACGGAACTAGGCACGGCGATCCTGCCGCATGCGCAGCGGCTGCTGAATGTGGCTCACGCTACCTTTGATGATATGCAGCGCGTCATGTTGGCCGGAGGGGATGGCACGTTACGTATCGGTCTGGTGCCTTCGGTGAGCAACCTGCTGTTTCCTGCGGTACCGCGATTGCTGGCGCAACATTTCCCGCGTTTACGCGTAGAATTCCACGATCAAACCAATGATTCCCTGCTACTACAGTTGGAAAATGGGCAGATAGATTTCGGCATTGGGGCTTTGGACAGCTCGGTGCCAGATCGGCTTGAAATTTATCCGTTGCAGGAAGATCCGTTTGTGGCGGTGATGCATCGGGACGATCCTTTGGCGGATCCACATCATCTGCCCTGGCGGCAATTGGCTAACAGGGATATTGCAGTATTTTCGAAAGGGAATAGCAGTCGATTGGTGTCGGCATTGGCGGAAAGCCATCGTCTGAACTTAACGGCGCGTTATCAGGTCGATTTTCTGGAAACGCTGTATGGTTTGGTGCGGTCACAATTAGCGGTGGCTATTTTGCCGCAGCTTTATACGACGCATTTAAACGATGAAGAATTAACCGTTGTTCAATTACAACAGCCATTACTGAGCCGCACTGTGGCACTTATGCGCAGCGCAAAACAAAATCACTCGCCTTTAATTGAAAACTGTTTCCAGTTGCTACTGCACGATTTCCAACTCAGAGGCAAGTAAACTTGCATTTTTAAGATAATACTTAATCTGACCGGCCATTGAAGCCGATAATATTATCGGCTCAACGCAAGGCTACTTTGATTATCTTACAAATTTCCAAACGGCTGTCTCTTATACACATCTGACGCTGCCGACGATGCCAACTGGGTGTAGATGTCGGGGGGCGGCGGGTCGGTGAAGAGGGGGGGGGGGGGGGGGGGGGGGGGGGGGGGGGGGGGGGGGGGGGGGGGGGGGGGGGGGGGGGGGGGGGGGGGGGGGGGGGGGGGGGGGGGGG
>NZ_JAELTL010000148.1:0-1097 GCF_016428815.1 Serratia sp. ASV30
AACCCTTATGTCTTGATCTTCTCCGCCTTAGCGGAGAAGATCCCCGACAGATCATCGGGAGATAGCCGGTGAGCTCCCCCTAGCCCTTGTGCCTCTGAGCCCGCGGGAGAGATTGTGCCCCGGCTGTCTATTTCCCTGTCGCCTTCTAGACCGAACGGTATCCTGTGCCTATGAGCACCCACATATAAGGATGGTCCGGCGATAAATTACAGACATGTTTATGGAGTGCCATCATGCGCAGAACCCCTGTCGGCGTTGATATCGCCAAACTCAAGTTTGATGTCGCCGTACTGCTGGACAATCAGAAGTATAAAACCAAAAAGTTTGCCAATACCCCTTCTGGGTGCCGCGAGTTCGCGGCCTGGTTGAGCCGCTTTGGCGACTGTCATGTCTGCATGGAGGCCACCGGGAGCTACAGCACGGAGCTGGCCACTTATCTGGCAGACAACAACTACCACGTCAGTCTGATGAACCCGGCGTGTATCCATTCCTTCAGCAATACAGAACTCACCCGGAACAAGACGGACAAAAGCGATGCAGCGATGATAGCCCGCTACTGCGCACTGCATCAGCCCGACCCGTGGTTCCCAGCCCCGTTGAGTGAACGCCAGTTGACCGCGCTGGTGAGGCATCTTAAGAACCTCGAAGAGATGCGTCAGATGGAAGAAAATCGTCTGGAGGTAGCAGAGGCGGTCATCGTCCCTTCACTCAATGAGCACATCGCCACGTTGGATGACCTGATACGAGAAACGAAGAAGAAAATCAGCCAACACATTGATGATAACCCAGACCTGAAGCGGGACAGCGACCTGTTGAAAAGCATCCCAGGAGTAGGAGAGATGCTGAGTTCCAGCCTGCTGGCCTTCGCAGGGAACCTGCGGCGGTTCACCAGCAGCAAGGCCCTGGTCGCCTATGCAGGACTGAATCCACAGCGATGTGAGTCGGGGATGTTTAAAGGGAAAAGCCGGTTATCGAAAGTGGGACACGGTGAGCTGCGAAGCGCGTTATACATGCCCGCGGTGGTGGCAGGCCAATACAATGTAGTGGTTAAGGACTTGATAGAAAGGCTGAAGTTACGCGGAAAGACGGGCAAAGAG
>NZ_JAELTL010000149.1:0-1080 GCF_016428815.1 Serratia sp. ASV30
CTTTACAACTGATCCTGATGGTGTGAGCTTCCTTTGGAAAATTCTGCGATCACGCATCCAGAGTAAAGTGACTCAGTTCAACAGTGACATCGAAGTCAACAGCATCAATGAGCAACTTGAATGTGAGCCAAGCAAGCTAGACAGTATGCTGGTTGAGCGCTCCGTACAGCGCTTGCAAGCACTGGCTGATAAATTCAACAATAAGTGAAGAGAAGAACTGTGGTAACACACTGAATTTATGTCACCTGAATAGATAGGTTCAGATGTAGAAGACAGTTCATAAGTATAAAAAAACAGAACAAAAAGATCACCGGCCTGTAAAGCCGGTGACATTATATTCAGGAAAATTTTTCAGCTATTTTTTTGATTAAAAATTATTTTGTGCTTCTGAAATTCGGACTCCATATCGTTCATGCAGTAAACAATATAGTAAATGTTAAAAATGAAAGTGTAGAAAGGATTCATTTTTAACTCGAATTTAAACTCATTTAAAGCATAAGACTGTAATGCTGCTTTTGCCTTAAATGACCAGACGATCAGCATAATAGCAGAAGCAACTGACAACAGGGTAGCAATATGATCTAGCACAGTCTCAGTATCACTTATGGCATAACTGATATCGACTAATAACCAACCAAAACCCGTAACAACAGCAAGCCATAGCGGATAATCGTTAGCGACAAAGTTACTCTTCATCTCTTCCGTTAGCTTCTTCTGATTCACATACAACCACATCATGGGATAGATGCCACCTGTCGCTACGGTCAGAAGCACAAAGTTCAGAACCTTCGTATTGATGCTATCTTTGAGTATATTTACATTTTTATCGATCATAATCACATCCATTATTTAATAATAATTATAGTTCCCAGGTGAACTTCGAGCTTCCCTGATTGGTTTCAATTACAACTTCCTGAGGTTTACACTTACCATAATCACTGTCTGTTGAAACCGTGAAGTAATAAACATCGCTGTAGTTCAGATCCCAACTGGTTATAGGAATTTCATTATCCTCTTTAATATGCTGTCTCTTATACACATCTCCGAGAACACGAGACAGGAGGTATCATCGCGTATGCC
>NZ_JAELTL010000014.1:0-113112 GCF_016428815.1 Serratia sp. ASV30
CCCCCCCCCCCCCCCCCCCCCCCCCCCCCCCCCCCCCCCCCCCCCCCCCCCCCTTTTAGATGTGTATAAGAGACAGGTCTTATTTATAAGAAAGCTGAATCGTTTCAATTTTAAAGCAAAAAAACGCGTTAGATATAATATTTATATAATATAAGTTAAATACAATGAGCGGGTGGATATATTGTTCCCCCTCGTCCATTTTTAACAAAATTACTACAAGGAACGTTATGTCTTACGGTCATCCTATGAAAAAAAAACTTTCCCCTGGGTTAATCATCGCAGTCAGTGCCACACTGCTTTACGGTTGCGATAACTCAACTAACAGTAATCTCCCAAACGATGATAAGCATGTTCAATCCTCTTACCTGGAAAAGTATCGACCTCAATTACAATATACCGCAGCTAAAAACTGGCAAAACGATCCTAACGGATTAGTTTATTACGATGGGGAATATCATCTTTTTTATCAATACAACCCTAACGGTAATGGCTGGGGCGACATGTCCTGGGGCCATGCGATCAGCACCGATCTGGTACATTGGGAAGAGCTACCCGTGGCTTTAGCCGTTGAGAAAGATGCTGAGGGAAAGGCAACTCAGATGTTTTTCTCTGGTAGTGCTGTCGTCGATATCGATAACACCAGCGGCTTGGGTGAGCCAGGCAAACCCGCCATGATAGCCATGTATACCAGCTATTATCCGGCAAGTATGACATTGGCAAACGGTAAAACCGTTGAGGCAGGCACTCAGGCACAATCTCTCGCTTATAGCCTGGATAAAGGCCGCACTTGGCAGTTGTATGCCAATAATCCAGTATTGCCTTTGCCACCAACCGGCTATGAAGATCAATTCCGAGAGTTCCGCGATCCTAAAATGTTCTGGTTCGAACCGGAAAAAAAATGGGTAATGGTCGCAGTACTCGCCACCCAGCATAAAGCAGTCCTGTATTCTTCTAAAAATCTACGCGAATGGGAGTTTATGAGTGAATTCGGGCCAATAAATGCCACTGCTGGCGTGTGGGAGTGCCCTGATTTATTCGAACTCCCCGTCGATGGTGATCCCGCAAACAGGAAGTGGGTGATGGTCATCAATCTTAACCCTGGTGGGCCGGTTGGCGGTTCGGGCTCGCAGTATTTTGTCGGTAATTTTAACGGTACCACCTTTGAGGCTGATGACAACAGTGTCTTTGACAGCACACCTCCAGAAGGCGCCGTTGTTGAGAACTTCGAAGGTGACTATAACTCACTGGGATGGACCGCAACGGGAGATCTGGTTGATAGCTATGTATCGCAAGGTAATAATCCAGGTCAGAATGGAGTAAGCCTTTATCAGGGTGAGAAGTTGCTGAATACCTTCGTCAATGGTGACGCGGCAATCGGCACCGTAACGTCCCCGACGTTTAAAATTACCGATAACTATATCAACCTTATGGTTGGCGGAGGCAACCATCCCCACGTTGCTGACAGTACCCTGAAAACCGAATTGCCAGCGGGAGATCTATTGTTCTCAGGTGCAGATTTTGAAGGTGATGAAAAGGTGACCTATAGTCAACTCGGATGGACAGCTGAAGGTGATTTTGTCAATCAGCAGGTTGCCACTGGCACCATTGGCGATCAGCAGCAAGTCACCGGCTTCCTGGGTTCACACCTGGTAAACAGCTTTTTTGGCAAATTAATCAATAAAGAAGATGGAGATTCGGCAATAGGAACATTGACCTCTCCCGCGTTTACCCTTGAAAAACCCTATATCAACTTCCTGATCGGCGGCGGCAATAATCCCTATGGCAAAAGTGGGGCTACTGCGGTGGTGCTGTTGGTAAATGGAGAGGTCATGCGGAGCGCAACCGGAAATGGCAGCGAAGCCCTGAACTGGGTCAATTGGGATGTCGCCGAATATCAAGGGCAGCAGGCCAGGATCGCCATTATTGATGACAACAGCGGCGGCTGGGGCCATATTCTGGCCGACCACTTTATTGCCTCAGATCTACCGGCTAAACCGATTTCATCCGAAACCACGGTAAATCTGCTGGTTAATGACAACATCATCTATAGCGAGACTGGCTCAAATTCTGAAGCCCTTGGCTGGCGGTCGTGGAACGTCGCATCACTCAAAGGGGAGAATGCTCAAATCCAGGTTATTGATAATAATACCGGTGGCTGGGGTCATATACTGGTTGACCAAATCCTCTTATCTGACCAACCAAAACAAACCGCCAACTGGGCAGATTTTGGCTCCGATTTCTATGCTGCCGTTTCCTGGAACGGCGCTCCTGATGGTAAACGTTATTGGGCCGGTTGGATAAGCAATTGGGATTATGCCGGTAGTATACCCACCACTCCTTGGCGCGGTGGACAGACCTTGGTCAGAGAGTTGAAGCTGCAAACGGTGGGGGACCACGTCAAACTCACCCAGGCCCCGGTTGAAAGCATGACAAGCCTGCGTGGTAAACCGCTCTACCAGTTAAAAGAAGAGACGGTGCTCTCGGCAGGAGACACTCTGTTGGCAGATGCTGATGTGCAAGGACAAGTGTATGAAATAGAGGCGCAATTGAAACCGGAGCATGCTACAGAAGTCGGTTTCAAAGTCCGTAAAGGTGCACAGGGTGAAGAAACCCTCATCGGTTATGATGCAGTGGCAGGCGAACTCTATCTGGATCGGACAAAATCGGGTGAAAGCACATTCTTTTCAGGCTTTGCTGCCAAACACCGCGCCCCACTGCCACTTTCAGATGACGGCATACTGAAATTACGCATTATTGTTGATACATCCTCAGTCACCGTTTTTTCCGGTAAAGGTGAAGTAGTTCTGACCGATCTGATATTTCCCGATCCTTCCAGCACAGGCATTGAGGTTTACAGCCAAGGCAACTCAGCGACGATTGCTACGATGACCATCTGGCCGCTGAAATCAATTTGGGCTGATAAGTAGCCCTGCCCCCGCCCCCCCGAGCTTCCTGGAAGCTCGGGGGTAATTCATAATGTTGCGGTGCCCCTTCCGTCAAGAAGAATCGTAACTCAAAGAAAATTAATTATATTTACTCAATTTTAAAAAAAACATTCAAATTAACTATATAGGCTTCAGTTTTCTGATGTCCTGTCTATCTAACAATATCACCCCCTCATTTTAATTTATGGATATATCGTTTAAAAATGATATTTTCATCCTGTTACATATGTAGTAATGAAAACCATCACATCTACTTGCTATTTATTATGTTCAAGCATTACTATCTCACCGCTTTATTCTCATCACGGGGGCCTTATGGACGATGGAAGTTTTAGTTTTAGCTTAGTACTACTGGCTAAATTTCAGTAATGTAGTTCGTGCTACATTCTGAAATAAACAGAATGTAGACAATCAATCAACGGGTTATCAGCAACGGCCTGGCACTACCGATGTGCCTTGGCATCTGATAATACCGGCTTGTCATGCCTGTTCCTGTAGTATTCATCGTTCACCATCAGCGTAACAATCAGCAAATTAATTTATCTCAAGCTATATGCTTGTTTAAAACGGAGGCGCTCGGCTTAATTAAGCTGACGTTCCCGCCGGTTTTTTGAGAAATTTATGGGATTGGCATTATGCAAAAAAGCAGAAGTACATCTATTTCTAGAAAGTACTATCTAAATGACCTCATTGTTTTTGTAATAGCATCATTGGTCATCGTCTTTCTTATCCGTGCCTGGGGGGACATGCACGGCTCGTTCGATGAACACAGCGTGGGCACCATTAGTCTGGACACCTGGAATCTTTTCTATTACTCACTAAGAACGACAATGCGGTTTGCGATCGGCATGATTTGGTCATTGTTATTTTCCATTGTCTTTGCCGTCTTAGCAGCTCGCTATGTGCCATTACGCAGGGTGATATTACCTTTCGTCAACTTTATGGAGTCAGTACCTTTGGTGGGTTTTTTAACCTTCACCACGGTATATTTTCTTGACCTGTACCCACACAGCGTAATGGGGCTGGAGTGTACCGCTATCTTTGCGGTATTTACCGGCCAGGCATGGAATATGATGTTAACGCTGTACCAGACGCTGCGTATCGTTCCAAGTGAACTGGATGAAGCCGCACGCAGTTTCAACTACAATCCATGGCAACGCTTCTGGCGGTTAGAGTTTATCTATTCCGTACCCGGGTTATTGTGGAATGCCATGGTGTCACAATCGGCTGCATGGTTCGCTCTGGTGGCGTCGGAGGCTATCCCGGTCAGCGATAAATCAGTGGAGTTGCCTGGTGTAGGCTCCTATATTGCCGAAGCGCTGGCGCAGCAAAACCTGCACGCTATTCTGTTTGCCGTGATCACATTGGCAGCCAATATTATCGTGCTCGACCAATTGGTTTTCCGCCCGTTGGTTCGCTATACCTCCCGTTTCAAATACGAAGATGTTACCGCCAATAAAACAGAGGGCAGCTCATGGTTTTATAACTGTCTGAGCGATTCCCATATAGGATCAATGTTGTCAGCAGCCCTGCGTATGCTGGCTGATTTATGGCTGTTTAAACTGCCGCAGATCTGGTACGGCCTTGGCTTGCACAAGCTGTTTCGTATCACCGCCAAAGCCAACTGGCTGTGGCGCAGTACTTGGTATCTCGCGGTGGTCATGGCCTGTGCCTGGTTCGGTTATCAACTGTGGGAGTATTTCCCAAAGCAATACTTCGCCATGATGCCTGAATGGATGCTGCTGACGACTGCGCGTGTAGTGGCTGCAATGGTGCTCAGTATCGTGATTTTCACCCCACTCGGCGTCTGGATAGGTATGAATCCACGCCTGGTGAAATTCTTCCAACCGATCATTCAAATCCTGGCTGCTATCCCGCCGAATATTTTCTATCCTCTGATCGCCGCTTTTATCGCTGTTTATCATCAGGACCTTGGCTGGTGGGCGATTCCAATGATCATGCTCGGCACGCAGTGGTACGTGTTGTTTAACGTCATTGCTGGCGTCACGGCAATCCCATCACATATCACCGAAGTCAGCGAAACCTTCGGTTTACGGAGTTTCAAATGGTGGCGTTACTATATGCTGCCCGCGATTTTCCCCTACATCGTTACCGGCATTATTTCTGCAGCAGGCGGTGCCTGGAATAGCGCCATTGCAGCAGAGGTCATTCAGTGGGGAGCTACCACGATCAGTACTACCGGGCTAGGCGCTTTTATTTCAGTCGTGACCGATGCTGGTAAAAACCCGGAATCCGCGCTGGGCTGTGCTGCCATGTGCTCGCTGGTGGCGTTATGCGTAATCTTTATCTGGCAGCCGCTGTATCGCGTAGCAGAAACCAAATTCAAATATGATTAACGTGGGAAAATTAAATGACTATTCAAGAAGTGGTGCTCAGCGCCAAGCAGGTAAACAAAGCCTTCATTGGAGAAAACAAGCTCCCTAAGGAAGTTCTGCGCGACGTGAATCTGAATATTCACAAGGGTGAATTCGTTACGATCCTTGGGCAGTCAGGTTCTGGTAAATCAACGTTGATGCGCATATTTGCCGGCCTTATTTTCCCTGATACCGGCACGGTATCGCTGGCTGGAAAACCTATCGAAGGACCCGATGCCGATATCAGCATGGTATTCCAGTCTTATGCTCTTTATCCGTGGCTCACAGTGTATGACAACATCGCCTTTGGCCTGCTCGCGCAAGACTTGCCAGCGCCCTTGATCGACAAAAAGCTGAAAGCATTACTCACGCTGGTTGGCTTGAATGGGTATGAGAAAGCCTGGCCCCGTGAACTTTCCGGTGGTATGCGCCAGCGCGTAGGTTTTGCCCGAGCATTAGCCGTGGAGCCCAAAGTTTTACTGTTGGATGAACCCTTTTCTTCTCTTGATATCTTCACCGCGCAGAAACTGCGGATGGATTTAATGAATATCTGGACGAGCAAAAAAAATAATACCAGCGCCATCGTCATGGTGAGCCATGACATAGAAGAAGCGGTCATGATGTCCGATCGAGTCGTCATTATGGATGCCAATAGCCGACAGATCACCGATGAGATCGTTATCGACAGACCACGAGGATCACGGGGCAGGCAGAATATGGCATCCATTATTGATGAAACCAGCGATCGTTTGTATAAGAAAATTGCGATATCACAAAAAGCGTCATAACTTTCAACGTATTTATTAACATCAGGTTATTGAAATGAAAAATAAAATGCACTTGGCTGTATTGGGGCTACTATTGCCAGTAGCCAGCACCACGTTGGCCGCAGAAATCGTAAATAAAGACGGCAATAAATTGGATTTATATGGGCAGATTAATGGCGTTCATTATTTCAGTGATAATGCTGGCAGCAGCGGGGATCAGTCCTACACTCGCTTTGGCTTTAAAGGTGAAACACAAATTAATGATGACATCATAGGATACGGCCAATGGGAATATCAGATTGGGCTGAACGAAGCGGAAAACGGCGAGCAAAGTGGTAACTATACGCGGTTGGGTTTTGCCGGGGTGAAATTCGGCCCGTTTGGCAGCATCAGCTATGGGCGCAACTACGGTTTACTCTATGATGTTGGCAGCTGGACCGATGTATTACCCGAGTTTGGTAATGACAGTTATGAAGCTGCCGATAACTTTATGACCAGTCGGGGCAACGGTATGTTGACCTATCATAATCAGGGTTTGGGGGGGATTATTGATGGCCTGAATATCGGCATGCAATATCAGGGAAAGAATCGGGGGGACGACGCTCATCGCACGCAAGACCTACAGACACAAAACGGCGACGGATATTCCTTCTCCGCAACCTACGACATGGGTTGGGGACTGAGCGCTGGCGGTGCCTACGCCAATTCGGATCGTACACAGGCACAGCGTAGTTTTGGTCTGGCCAATGGCGATCGTGCCAGAGCCTGGACTCTGGGCCTGAAGTACGATCGGGATAACCTCTATCTGGCAGCAAACTATACCCGCACTCAGAACATGACCTACGTGGATGGTGGCAACTACACCGGCTTTGCACCAAAGGCCGATGCCGTCGAGGCCGTGGCGCAGTATCACTTTGATTCTGGCATCACCCCTTCTCTTGCCTATTTGCAATCACGTGGGCGTGACCTGCCTGGCATCGGTGATACCGATCTGGTCAAGTATATAGATATGGCGCTGGGTTATAGCTTCAATGCCAATATGTCGACCTATGTTGAGTACAAACTGAACCTGCTGGATAAACACAATGCGGCCGGTTTAAGTGCTGATGATGTCGTCGAGACGGGGATTATGTACCAGTTCTGAGAAGTTAAGCACTGAAACACATGCCCAATGAGGTTTGGCCTCATTGGGCTTTTTTATCGTTTTTGAACGGATAAAAGGCAGCAAGCGGACAGATGAATGAAAGTTAAAAACAGTGAATACAATCATGCTAGCCGTTTTTTCTGCACTCCGCATTGCCAATCGGCATTTCCCTCTGAAATTATAGTATTTATCATAGCGAAGCCAAAGATAATAATCACCACATTGACTGCATTGCAATCATTTAACGGTTTAGTTTCACTTCCATTTCTTCGGGATTTATAGCCAGCCACGTATTTAAACTACAACCTCGTTGACGCTATGTTTAGTTTAAACAACCCTTGCGACACCCATTAATATTAAATTACATTTTGCAGTTTTAAAACACCACTCAGTTATTGAGCTTCCAGAGCCTTGTGGGTACTATGAGACTCCGATTTGATACAGGATAAAATTATGGACACCGACGGTTCGTTATTCATTGGTTTGTTGAGCCTGCTGGAGGCTTAGGCGCAATAGTCATTTTACTGCGTCCTGAATAGTATCCGGATGTGACATACTCACGTCACAACTGCACTTTATTCTTACTTCCTTCAGCGCCTTATACTAGGCGATCCCTAGCTGACAGCACCACTCAATAGCCAGAATTCAACTTATTAATCAGACCAATAAGGCCGCTGGCATTCTCCCGTGTAAATTTTCACGTCTGGATGTTCCTGTGTAAAACTCAGCGGCATATCCTTTTCGCCAATTTTTAAATATAACCAAGGAAATATGATGGCCAAGAAAAAAGTATTACTTACTGTCAGCAACGTTAGCAAGAGCTTCCAACCTACGGCCAAAAAATCACATTTGGTCCTTAGTGATATCGACCTCAAAGTCTATGACAATGAAGTGATCAGCGTATTAGGAAAGTCCGGATCGGGCAAATCTACCCTACTGCGGATCATCTCAGGTTTGATATCTCCTGATTTTGGTGATGTCATGCTGGGTGAGGACAAAGTCTCAGGCCCTAACCCACAAATCAATATGGTTTTCCAGAACTTTGCTATTTTCCCTTGGTTAACCGTCTATCAAAACATCGCCTTTGGATTGCAGGCACAGCATTATTCCCAAGACACCATCGATAAACAGGTGATAAAAATGCTGAACCTTATTGGTCTGGAAAAGTATCGCAATGCTTTCCCACGAGAACTTTCCGGTGGTATGCGCCAACGGGTAGGGTTTGCCCGTGCGCTCGTCGTCGAACCTGAATTGCTGCTACTGGATGAGCCTTTCTCTTCCCTGGATATTTATACCGGAGAAAATCTGCGCAGTGACCTAATGCAGATTTGGTCGACGCGGCAAATAAAAACTCGCTCCATGATTTTAGTAACCCACAGCGTAACAGAAGCCGTAATGATGTCAGATCGGATTATTTTGCTTGGTTCAGAACCCGCTACCGTTACTGGCAATTATGAAATCACCCTGCGGCGTGAAGAGCGGAACAAACGCTCAATGCAAAGCCTGATCGAAGAAATCAGCGCGGAGCTAAGCCAGCAAATTGCCACTTCGGCCTATTAAAGCCAAGCCCTGTGTAAACGCCGCTGATCCGCGTCTGCCAAGGCATAATATCGAATTTTAATCGCTGACTGGCAGATGAAAAGTCTGCCATTTTAACTACCTGTTTATCAAGAGTTACCTTTTATTCGGTGTTTCATGATAAGCAGATACCATGTTGAGTTTTATCATGCATTTTTTTCAAACATTATTAACGTTGTCAACGGCATCGTTACTTGGCGCAATTATTGGCTATGAAAGACAGTTCCGGCAACGCACCGCCGGGTTACGCACCAATACGCTTGTTGCCACCAGCGCAGCTATTTTTGTACATCTGGCTATGACCATTGATGGCAGTGGGGGTGCGGTAAGAGTGATTTCTTATGTGGTTTCTGGCGTCGGTTTTCTTGGGGCCGGGGCAATCATGAAAGAAGGAATGAATATCCGTGGCCTGAACACAGCGGCTACGCTTTGGGGGTCGGCAGCCGTTGGTACCTGTGCGGGTTGTGCATTATATGGAGATGCACTGGCCGCTACCTTATACGTGCTGGCTGCCAACACACTGCTGCGCCCGATCGTCAATATGGTCAACAAGCAACCCTTCAGCGATGTTAACGGTGAATCTACCTACCAGATCTGCGTTATTGCATTTGAACACGAGCAGCGCGAAGCGTTAGCCAAATTCAAGCAGGTGATGCAAGCCGAAAACTGCTTTATCTCGCACCTGGATATCGAGCCTTTTGGCGATGATGACGTGGAGATCACCGCAACTCTCATGCCCGCCTCTGTCACTACTACGGTACTTGATAAAACCGTCAATACTTTACTTGGCGATAGCATGATGAAGCAGGCCTATTATAGCCGAATTTGTGGCTCTGGTTAAAAAACGTCATGCAGGCCCCTTTTACACAGCTGATTAAAATATGAATGAAGAGACTTATTATGAAAAGTATGCCGAAATTATCTCACCTGACTACCTTTAAAGAAATTGTTTATTGCGGTAGTTTACATGAAACATCAAAAAAACTGGCTATTTCACAACCGACACTCAGCCGTATTATTAAAGAACTTGAAGAAAATATTGGATCGCGTCTATTGGAACGCAGCAACCGTGGTGTTCGGCTCACGGCGGTAGGTGAAGCTTTTTTTCAACGCATTGACGCTATCACCAATGAGTTAAGAAATACCATTTATGAATTCCGTGGACTGCAAGAAACCGGAGAGAAATTCTTGCGCCTTGGCATGAGCACCTATCCATTGCTATGCTATCTCCCCGACGCCCTTGAGATCTTTAATCAGCGTTATCCACACACCCGTATTGTCGTGATTGAGGATTGCCCCGAAGGGTTGGTCGCCAAGTTGAGAAATAACGAATTGGATCTGGTGGTCTGTAACCTCAGCGAGGGGATTAACTGTGTCGATCTGGTAACGCAGGACTTTAAGTGTGAAACGTTTTCGCTTTATCAAGGGAACAATCAATCCCCTGATGACCTGCCGCTGGACAAAACCAAGTGGGTAGTCCCACATTCCTGTACTGCTGGCCGTTTAGCAATGCAAGACTCCTCTTTCCCGTGCACGCAGCAGGGTCATGTCGTGGAAACTGATTCTTTCCTCGCCACCTGGTGCCTAGTGAAACAACAGGGTTATCGCGCGCTATTAAGCGATCGTATCGTGACACAATACAGCCCGCAGCTGAACCTCAAGAAAATATCTGCTGAAGATATCAATATCAGCGCATGCTTTTATATTATTCAACGTGACGAGCCCATGACATCATCCATTACTAACGATTTTACCGAGATCCTGATGGCGATGTGAACGACAGGTAAACGTCCTCTTCCAGTTGGCTTTGTTGATTAAATCGAACTTCTGACTGCAATCAGGATCAGAACACCACATTCCTGATCCTGTAGCGGTGTCCCGTGGCAAAAAATTTAAAAACAACAACTGGGCGGCCTACAACAGAACTCTCGTCAATCTGGGGGCATTAATGAGGTTAATGTTGCCTAACGCCGCGGCGTTCACCGTTAAATAATGGCACGCCTAAAAGTTAAACCTCTCGGCTTTGGTTGGCTCGCTGTCGGTGTAGCAGCGTCATGGGGATAATCGCCCGCTGACTTTGCCCTTCTCCTTTTAACGCCTGCTGCATGGCTCCAAACGCCTTTTCGACCCAGGCATCCTCATTTTGGCGTACCGACCAGATGTTATTGGATAAAAATCCTAGCATCGGGTGTTCGTCGAAAGTTCCAATATTAATTTCCGAAGGAATATAGCCAAAATGCGAGCGCAGCACGCTTAATGCCCCTTCCAGCACCGGCAGCGAGGAAGCAATAAACGCAGGCGGCGCTGAGTGATGATGTTCCAGAAAAGTACGCATCAGCATTTCGCCATCTTCCCGGCGGTTATGCGCCGCCTCCATTATCCATTGGCGCGTATCTGCAATACCTCGCGTAGCCAGCACCGCCTCATAGCCACTCATACGCTCTTTGATCGTCGGTTGGCCGACGTCACCGGCCATGAAAAACAGTGGCATCTGGCCCGCGTCAAACATCGCTTCGGTCAGCGCGGCGCTGCCGCGCTGATTATCACTCACCACCAGCGATACGTCGGGTATGCCAAAGTCTCGGTCCAGCAATACCAAAGGTTTGGTTGAGCGTTTCATATGGTGTTTCTGCGATTGCAGCGAGGAAGGCACCACAAACAAGCCGTCCACGTTGCGTGCTACCAAGGCTTCCACCAGCCTGTTCTCATGTTTCAAATCGCTATAGGTACAGCAGATCATCAATTGATAGCCCGCCTCACGGCAGCGGATTTCCAGTTTTTCGGCCAGCGTTGAGAAAAATACGTTAGATAACCGTGGAATGATTAACCCAAGCGTTTCGGTTTTATTCAGTTTGAGGCTGCGAGCCGTATGGTTAACGGTGTAGCCATGTTCGGCCACGTATGCATTGATGCGAGCCTGGGTCTTGCTGCTGATACGGTATTGTTGCGCTTTATTATTCAGCACCAGACGGACGGTTGTGATGGAGATATTCAGTGCAGTGGCAATTTGCTCTACTGTTTTAGCCATGAGCAACAGCATCCATGAAAAACAATCAAGAACTCTAGTCTATCAGACTTAGCTACTTCGAGTCAGCGCGGGATCTAGTGGTATGAGCAAACACCGGCGGGGCACAAATTGGTGGTTGAAAGATACCTGCCAGAGCGGCGTAATCGCCCTGGCAGGTTGCGGATTACAGCGTATCTTTCGTCAGATCACGTCTGGAGGTTTCTGGCGCCCGCCAGGCGGCATAGGCCGCTACCAGTGCCGCAATGACCACATAGCAGGCAACCAGCGTCCAGTCATTGTTATCGATTGCCGTTAATCCTTTAGCAATAAACGGCGTGAAGCCTCCGGCAACAATGGCCCCCAGCTGTGCGCCAATCGATGCCCCGCTGTAACGGACTTTTGGGCCAAACAGCTCCGTGAAGAAAGAAGGCTGTACGGCGTTAATCGAGTTATGGGCAATGTTAATCAGCAGGATATAGCCCAGCACCATCAGTACGAAAGAGCCGCTTTCCAGTAACCAGAAGAAGGGGAAGGCCATTGCTGCGGCAAAGAGTGCACCGAAAATGTATACCGGGCGTCGGCCAACCTTATCGGACAAAGCGCCGAACAGCATATGCATCGGGAACGCCAGCACGCAGGTGGACATAATCACGTTCAGCATGGTCTGTTTATCGACCCCAAGCTGAGTGGTAGCGTAGGACACTGCAAATACCGTGGTCATGAAGAACGGCACGCTTTCGGCGAAGCGCAGCACCATAATCAGCAGAATACTGCGCCACTGGTCGCGGACCACCGTGATCACCGGGCTCTCTTCTTTTTGCACAACCTTTTTCGGATTCAATTTCTGCTGTCTTTGCACTTCCTGGAACACCGGCGTTTCATCCAGGCGACGGCGCATGTACATGCCCACCAGCACCAAAACGACGCTCAGCATAAATGGAATACGCCATCCCCAGGACAACAGCTGTTCTTCCGGTAACTGGGTCACTAGCGCAAATATCCCGGTAGCCAGTAACTGACCAGAGAACCCCCCGGTCTGTGGGATTGAACCGAGCAGCCCACGGCGATTGGCGGGAGCACTCTCGACCACCATCAACATCGCACCGCCCCATTCACCACCGACCAGAAAACCCTGTACGAAGCGCAGCACCACCAGCAAAATCGGTGCCCAGATCCCGATACTGTTATATGAGGGCAGGCAACCAATCAGGAAGGTCGCAGCCCCCATACCGCCCAGCGTGATTAACAGGGTAATTTTACGCCCGAGCGTATCCCCCATGTGACCGAAGAATACTCCGCCCAGCGGGCGGGCAACAAAGCCCACCCCGAAGGTGGCGAAAGAGGCCAGCATCGCGGTCAGAGGGCTGACGTTGGGGAAGAAAACCTTACTGAAAACTAACGCACTCGCCAGGCCATACAGCAGGAAATCATAGTATTCGATGGTGTTACCAATCCAGCTAGACACCACTACGCGGCGAATACTGGATTTATCCAGTACGGCTTTTTGTGTTACAGGCATATCCAGAGAAACTGACATGGCATACTACCTCATTGAGTCGCGCCAGAACGTTTTAGGCACTCTGGCGTCACCGCACTGCTTACAGCCGGCGAATGTTGTAGGGTACTGTTATGGTTCGTCCGGGCTGCTTCAAGCCAGATGCAATGCGCAGTAGACGATATTTTTTCGGTTCCAGGTGTAAGTGAGGTGCAAAGTATCCCCCTCAAAAATGATTGCGGGGTAAGAAAACTCCCCTTCCCCGCTCTCTACATCCAGCGGGGTTGACCAGTGCTCACCGTTATCAAACGACAGACTGAGTGAAATCGGGAAACGCCGACCCCAATTGCCTTCGATCGGGTTATAGGCAAGTACCAGGACGCCCTGAGCCGCGCGTACCAGATCGATACCGCTGTTATTATTGGGCAGGCAGGTAGCGTAGGCCGCGCACCAACTTTTACCGTTATCCGTAGAATCACTGCGATAAACGCGCCCGCGAGTGCTACGCATCAACATATGAATATGTCCTGCGGCCGATTCCCACAGCGAAGGTTGAATCACCCCATCCCACTGAAAAACCCTTTCAAGATCGTTTTCCCATAGGGCATCGGCCTGTAACCCTTGCCATAGCTGACTGTCATCATGGCTGGCCTGCTGTTGATGCTTAATGGGCACCTGAACCATCTGCCAGTGCTGGCCCCCATCTTCACTACGATCGACAAAGGCATCCCAATGGCGATCGTCTTCGGTTGACCCTGGTGCCAACCAACACCCGTCGCTGGTCACCAACAATTTGTTTTTCACCGGCCCGCGTGGCAAAGCATCCCTCTTGACCAATTCCGCGGGTGCGCTCCAGGTAACGCCGTCATCCGATGATTTCACACAGCGGGTCTTCCATTCATGGACATTGGGGCCGACTTTATAAAACAGCCAGATATCTCCCTGTTGTTTGTGCAGTACAGGATTCCAGTGTGCCAATCCCTCGCTGAAAATGGTTCTCTGCGGTGTCTGCCATACTCCCTGGTGTTGCCGCGATAGCCAGATAGCCGTATCGCTACTACCTTCTTTCTGCCCGGCAAAATAAGCCACCAGCACGTCACCACTAGTTAAGGTAAGTAGCGTTGAGGCATGACAGTTGTTAAAACCCGACCAGTCTTGAGGCAATAAAAATTGCTGAACCCTGAGTGTCAAAGACATAGCTTTCCCCGTCATCAAAGCTGTAAATGAATTTGCAACATTTCGCCGAGCCGCAGCATGCTGTTAATCGCTTCGGGATAAAAACTTTCCGGATACGATTGGCTATTTTTAGAGCGGCAAGCGATGGCGCTGAAATTACCTATCTGTTGCTGATAAAACTTGGCGCACACCGGATAATCGAGATTCTCGACCAACGCAGCGGTAGAAAGGTAGTCGGCTAATTGAGCCGCTTTTTCTGGCTCGGCGCGCCAGTGTTCAAACAGCCAGACATATAGCGCAGGATGGAAGTTGGCCATCACCCCGCTATAGGCCTGACACCCGGCCTGCAGTGAGGCCAGTAAGGTCTGACTATTGGCATTGGCCAGATGCAGACGGCTACCCTGGCTTAAGCTCAGCCTTCGCTCAATCACGGGCAACGAACAGCAGGTGTCTTTGATAAAAGTGTAACGCCCGCTGCTGGCACACCAGGCCACCACCTCATCGGATAGCAACCGTTTAAAGGGGTATGGGCACTCGTAAATACCCAGATCTATCTCCTTGGGGAGCGCGGCGGTAAGTTGCTGCAATGAGGCCAATACCTGACTGTCCGGCTCCCCGGCCAGGGCCAGGCGGTTGCTTATCAGAATCTGGCCATCAATCCCCGTCTCACACATGGCGTTGAGCTGTTCCTGTTGCTGGCTGATGCCACTGGCGGTATGGCCAGAAGCCACCACGGGCACACGGCCGTCAACCTTCTCGACAATAAACCTGACTAACTGGCGGGTTTCGCCGTCGCTGAGGAAAAACATTTCGCTCGACTGGCAGGCAGCAAACAGCCCGTGGACGCCCGCATCCAGATACCAGTCCACTAGTTTTTCCAGTGAGCCCCAATCAATTTCCCGCCGTTCGCTAAACGGCGTCAGCATCACGGGCCAGATACCGGTGTACTTCTGTGCTTCAGTTCGCGTTTGCATCATCGTTTCCTTACAGCAATTTGAGAGCATCGCCTGCTACCTGCACGCGGATCCCCTGAGTCAGAGACTGGGCCACAAAAGCCTTGAAGACCTCCGCCAATACCGCTTCCTCTACATAGGCCACCGTCAGGTGATTACTTTGGTGACCCGCCATCAGGTCATCTCGCCCAACGCCGTCCAACACCGCATTCAATAATGGCCACTCGTAGTTGGTTGCCCGCCGACGGCGTTCAAACTCGGCTTCGGGCAGTTCCACCGCGTGGCCGGTACCGATGTGCATAATCACCTCAATGCCCTCATAATGTGCACGCGCCCAGATAAAGCGGCCGCCTTTGCCCTGGCCGGTAATAGTTGAGCCACCATATGGGAAGAACATCGCTGGCTGGCGATAGCCGGTAGCACCGGCGATGCCTCCTTTTAGATGTGCGAACGGCACCGCCCCGGAAATCTCCAGATCCCAATAGAACGTGCCCTGATACTCACTCCCCCAGCGAATATCGTGCAGCGTAGTTTCAGCTGGCATGCCCAACGCATCCAGCAACTGCCACAGCATTGCCTGAGGGATCGCCGTACCCATATCGACTTCGTTGATGCAAGGAATGGCTTTGCCGGGCCAGATGATTTCGCCATTTTCGTCTGGGATAGGGAAACGCTCCGCATTACCGATAGCCCCTTCAGCGAAATCTGACGCCGCACAGCTGTCTTTCAAGCCCTGCTGATATTGCACTCCCACCGCAGCCAGGCCAAAACGCTTAACAAAGCGCGCCATGGCAATCATCATGGCGCATTGCTCCAGCACCTGCTCACGAGTCAGCTCCTGCTGGCTGTCGCTACCCAACTTAAAGTCCATCCCACGGTCTTCATACCACTGCAAACAGGCCTCGCGCAGCGCCTGTGGCACCTTGTTCATCTCGATCAGCAATGCCGATTGTGAAAGTGACTCGATAGGCATACCGATATTCACCATCGCTTGCTGCGGGAATACGCCATTTATCATTCCCATACAGAAAGTATCGAACAGCCCGATAATCGCCTTGTTGCGCAGCAGATATTCCCCTACCTGCCGCCCCTGCTGGCCTGCTACGCTGGCCATCACCGGGTGCGTTGGCTCAATGGGCCGCAAGTAGCCGGTAGGATGACTGACGGCCCCGTTACGTAGCCAGGTTGCCAACCCCTGTTCAAATAAATCGTCGTCAAAATTCACCGACCACAAACGAGAATATTGCTTGCCCAAGCTGGTCAAGCTACCTGCCATACATAGCATGCCAACCAGGCCAGGCCAGGTACCGTCAAAATTTGCCAGCAATAACACCGGACCACGGTGGTGGATCAGTGAAGGGGCGATATGGTGTGAATACTGCCAGGCGGTTAACAGCACGATCACTGGCGCATCAGCATCGATCTGCGCAAACAGGTCACTACCCTGGCGCTGGTTGCTAATAAACCCGTGGCCACGCTGAGCATCTACCGGGTGGGCACGCCGCATACGGTAACCATGCCGCTCCAACGCCGCCTGCAATTTTATTTCAAACTGCTGTTGTACCGGCCAACATGCCAGGTTGGCGGACTCGCGCAGATCGGCGTTTGTCACCATCAGGATCTCTTGGTGTTGGGGCTCAATCGGCGCGGGTGCCGATGGAAGTTTTACTGTCAGCATCTTCGATTCCTTAATATTGATTAGTTAAGCCCATACCTGCATGACATCCGCAGCCAGCTGTTGATGCTGATACATCTGCAAATACAGTTGATATTTTGCCTGCCGGATTTCCTCTTACGACTGTTCCACCACCTTTGTGTGAGGATGAAACTGGCTGATTGGGCGAACAGCAAAGACCAGACGCTCCCCCCTCAGCGTTAAATATCCGCGCTCTGACGCTCGCTCTGCACCGACATCAATTACGATAAAACAGCTGCCGCATTGCTCCCGCCCTCATTGCTAACTCGAGTTAGCAATGTATGACCCAGAGAAAGAACAGACAAAGCCTTTAGATGGAATTTGTGACTCAGTTCATGGTGAATTATTTAATTCATTGATTTGTATTAACTAAAAAATCACGATTAGCAGAAAAACCAGGGGCGGTGATGAGCGGATTTTTATTCAGGATAATTAGTGCGGAAGGACAGTTCTGCGACAGGCGTAAACCAGCTGGCATATGGTGTATTAGCGTATTGGCATAAAGCCCGTAACGGCCCCCTCAAATACCTGCTCAACACAAGGCAAACAAGGGTAACTACAGTCAACATCCAATGGCTTACTCAACATTGCCACAAACGAAAAACCCCAAGCTCTTACGAGCTTGGGGTCTGTATTTGGCGGAAGGACAGAGATTCGAACTCTGGGAGCTGTTACACTCGACGGTTTTCAAGACCGTTGCCTTAAACCACTCGGCCATCCTTCCAATGGGCGCAGATATTAACGGTACCGTTATGAAATGTCTATCGTTTTCACGTAAAAAAATACGTCAAAATGCGCGTTCGCTTAAATTTCAGGCCGATTGTGGTAAAAAAAGCCAGAACCCCGCATCAGCGAGGCTCTTTTGAACACTAAACAGGCCGTTATTTAGGTTGGGTATCGTACTCAGAACAACTCTGATAGCCCTTGTTCATCACGTGGCCGGTGTCGTTGTAGCTGACAAAATAGGTCTGCACTTTGCCATCCCGTGGTGCCACGGCATAGGTATCACAGGTACCCTTCGCATGGATCAGGGTGGCTGAGGTGGATGGCGGCCCGGCAATGGCTCGCACCTGCTGCTTCGTCATCCCGACTTTGACATCGCTTACCACAGGCTCGTTCACATAGCTCGCGGCCCTGTCGTAAGTGGTACACCCAGTAAGTACGGTAAATAGCGCCGCAGAACATACGGTCAAAACCAGTTTCTTTGTCATCGCTTATCTCCTTAGCATGCTTATTGTTATCTAAGTGTAGATGCTAAAAGGCTTTTCTGCCAATAATGCTTTGCCGCCGTTAATAGTTGGCCCAGATACCCGGCGTTACCAGTTCCAACAGGTGGCCATCCGGATCGCGGAAATAAATGCTCTCTGCCCCCTGTTCCCAACGCATACGCCCCTCTATCTCAACACCGTGTTCGGCTAACTGCTGCTCCCACAAGGGTAACTGGGCCTCGCTCACGGCCAAACCAAGATGTTGTGGGCCACTGCCGTCATGAGGGGGAATATAGCCTCCCGGATAGTGAGCACCGTCCAGCGAATCCCCGGCGACAAACAGCAGCAACACGCTTTGATCGGAGATGTTATAGGCCCGGAAACGATCATTTGCGACCATAGCTGGCAGTTGCAATACCTGCTGGTAGAAGGCAGCGGCTCGTTCGATATCATTGACATACAGCACCGTCTCAATCACGCGTTCAATCTTAAGTTCCATAACAACCTCCTGATTTATCAATTTATAAACAGGGTAGACAGGTACGGGCTCAGCAGAATAGCAATCAGTGCCGCGCGAAGATCAATCTGTGCTGCTGGAGAACGGGCAAAAAAAACGCGGCCCGAAGGCCGCGTTGTCACATTCACAGTATTGCTTAGAACTGGTAAACCAGGCCTACAGCAACCACGTCGTCGGTATTGATACCGGCTTTGTCGGTAAATGTGTTGTCGTCCAGCAAGTTGATTTTGTAGTCAACGTAGGTGGACATGTTTTTGTTGAAGTAGTAGGTCGCGCCCACATCAACATATTTCAGCAGATCCTGGTCGCCGTAACCGCCACCAATGTCCTTGCCTTTAGACTGCAGGTACGCCACGGAAGGACGCAGGCCGAAGTCGAACTGGTACTGTGCAACCACTTCGAAGTTCTGTGCCTTGTTCGCGTAACCGTACAGAGAGCTATTGCTGTTGCCGAAACGGGTAGCATTGTAAGACTGAGTATACATCGCTGCCAGATAGACGTTGTTGGCGTCGTATTTCAGACCACCGCTATAGCCTTCGGCCTTACTACCACGACCCAGAATAGAAGAGGTGCCGTTAGGGCCACCGTTCTGATCGTTGGTACGGTCAGCATTGAAGAACGCACCAGCAGCACTGATGCCATAGCCCAGATCGTAGGAAACGGACATACCGTAACCGTCACCGTTCTGGTTCAGGACATCACGACCATTGTTGCTTTCTTCACCGTTGCCGTTTTTACCCTGATACTGCAGAGCAAAGTGCAGGCCATCAACCAGACCGAAGAAGTTGTTGTTACGATACGTCACTACACCGTTGGTGCGTTGGAACAGGAAGTTGTCTGCACCATAGGTATCGCCACCGAACTCAGGCAACACGTCGGTCCATGCGCCGATGTCATACATCACACCGTAGTTACGGCCGTAATCCAATGAGCCGTAATCGCCGAATTTCAGACCAGCGAAGCCCACACGGGTGAAGGCATCATTTTCAGCTTCGGTTTTATTCAGCTGAACCTGATATTCCCACTCACCATAGCCGGTCAGCTGATCGTTGATCTGAGTTTCGCCACGCAGGCCAAAACGCATATAAGACTGATCGCCATCGGTTTTATCGTTGTCGGAAAAATAGTGAAGACCATCGATTTTACCGAACAAATCCAGTTTATTGCCGTCTTTGTTGTAGATTTCTGCTGCACCTGCAGTGCCTGCCATCAACAGAGCTGGGACGATCAGGGAGAGTACTCGAAGTTTCATCGTTATTATCCTCTTAATTATGTCGAGCTACGGCCACTGCTCTTCTGAGCATTATTAGCGCGACTGTGAATCACCATTCTGGTAACAAGGGCTATATTAATCCAGAAAGAAAATGATACCAAGTATCCGATAGTGTTTCATACCAATATTTAAAGGTTTCAAAATGTAAATACTGGCGAACTTTAACAAAAACTTACCGACAAATAAAATTAAGCACCGAAAGATAAAAAAATAAATTAAACCTTATAAAACAATGAAATATACAAATCTTTATAAAAATAAAGATATCAGTACAAAAGTATCAAACAATAAGCACGTTGTGCCAAAAATCGCTTCAACGCCTGGCGCTATAATCACCCCGCTATCATCATTATTTTCATTATTACCTTCATTATCCGTATGATAATTTTTGTAGTTACGACCGGCCTCTGGCCGGTTTTTTTATACCCAAAACCAGCGCGCAAATCGTTCCAATAAAGCATTTTATGCACAAATTTAATCACAATGAGATATCATAAACATGGTCAATCACCGCACTAATAGCTAAATAAATAATAAAAATACCGACCACTAATTAACCAGTGAATAATTTTCAGGTGCTCATCGTTTAAATAGCCCACAATCACATACAAAATAACAATGAATCCTGCATCAATTCCCTCGATAATATATTTGTTACTTTGAGAAACTATCTCACCCTCATCAGCAAGTGATCTAACACAGCACCTCCCCCCCTGATGGGTTACAGGGTTAACGCGAATCCTTTCGACCCCGATCACAGATTGTGATAAAAACAGGGGTTCATTTAAGCCACTATCCAGAGCCGATCCCGATACCGACATGACAGTCACTTGCAACGAACAAAGTAAGCCCGGTGTGCCCGAGCAGAATGCTACCCGCCTGGCCTTTTTTATCGCCGGACTGGCGATGGCCACCTGGGCGCCGCTGGTACCTTTTGCCAAAACGCGTATCGCGATAGATGACGGCTCATTAGGCCTGTTGCTGCTGTGCATCGGGGTTGGCTCGCTCATGGCAATGCCGTTGACTGGGCTATTGACCGGCAAATTTGGCTGTCGACGCGTGATCCTGCTGGCGGGCATCGCCCTATGCATCGATCTGCCGCTGCTGGTGCTGATGGACTCCACCTTGGGGATGGCATTGGCGTTGCTGCTGTTCGGTGCGGCGATAGGTATGATTGACGTAGCCATGAACATCCAGGCCGTGGTGGTCGAACGCGCCAGCAATCGTGCCATGATGTCCGGCTTTCACGGTTTCTTCAGCGTTGGTGGGATCGCCGGTGCGGGTGGAGTCAGCGCCCTGCTATGGCTGGGGCTAGGCCCGCTGCAAGCCACGCTGATCGCCGTCGTCGCCATTCTGGCTCTGCTGCTGATTGCCAGTAAAAACCTGCTGCGTGAGAGCGGCGGAGATAAAGAAGGCCCGATGTTCGTTCTGCCACGTGGCTGGGTGATGTTCATTGGCCTACTGTGTTTTATCATGTTCCTGGCGGAAGGCTCAATGCTCGACTGGAGCGCGTTGTACCTGACCACCATGCGCGGGATGGATCATAGCCAGGCAGGCTTGGGTTACGCCTTGTTCTCCATTGCCATGACGATCGGCAGGCTGAATGGCGATCGCGTGGTAAATGCCATGGGCAGATATCAGGTACTGTTGCTGGGTAGCCTGTGTGCGGCCATCGGCCTGGCATTGGCTATTACCATAGACAACGCCATAGCCTCTTTGATTGGTTTTATGCTGGTCGGCGTCGGGGCATCCAATGTGGTCCCTATTCTATTTAGCGCAGCTGGAAACCAACGCGTCATGCCTGCCAACCTGGCCATCGCTTCGGTCACCACGGTGGGCTATGCCGGTATTCTGGCCGGCCCGGCGGTGATCGGGTTAATCGCCCAGATCTCCAGCTTGACGTTTGCCCTGGCCTGTGTGGCGGCATTACTGCTGATCGTCACTGCCAGCGCCAAAGCGGTCACTCGCTAATTTCAGGAATGCGTAGCCATGTTGCAAGATAGACAACTGACCATTAACTCCCGCTACATCACACGCAGCTTCTGGCTGTTTATCGTGCTGCTGGCCATGGCCATTGGGTTGTACAGTTACAACTACACCAACGCCTACCTGACGGAGAAAAAGCATGCCGTCAGTACCATCGCCAATATGCTGCAAAAGCGCATCGACAGTTACCGCTTTCTGACCTACCAAATCTACGACAAATTTGGTAATACCGCGGCGCTTCCCGTTGAAACCCATCTGCAGGAAACCCGCCTGCGCCCGGATGTTTATTACGTTGAGAAGCCACGCAGCAAAACCGATGCGGTCATTTTTGGCAACCACGACAACGCCACGTTGGCTGCGGTTGCCAGGATTTCGGACTTCCTGGATAACCGTTGGGGAACCGAAACCGAAAACTATGCGATGTATTTTCTCAACGGGCAAGATAACAGCCTGAGCCTGGTGACAACCCAATCGCTGAAAGACCTGACCTCGCGGTTGAAAGAAAACTACCTGACCACGTCGGTATCGGACCGCCGCACCGAAATGCTACAACAGGCCAATATGCTGGACGAACGCGAGAGTTTTTCCGGCCTGCGCAAACAACGCTTCCAGAACGCCTACTCGTTTTCTATCCGCACGACCTTTAACCAGCCGGGGCATTTGGCCACGGTGGTCGCCTTCGACCTGCCGATTAACGATATCATTCCGCTTAACATGGCCCGCTCCAACTTCCTGTTGCTGCCCGATGAGCAAGAGATCGACGATAGTGTGGTGCCAAGCGAAACGGCAATCAACGCCCAGGCCGCCTTGAAAGGCAGTTGGGTTGAATTCAGTGTTTCATTGCCCAACTCGCCTCTGCAGCTGATTTACCGCGTCTCAGCTTTCAATCTGGCGATTGACCTGTTGCGCAATAACATCTGGCTACTGGCGATCAATCTGCTGTTGCTGGCGCTATCGATGGTGGGTATTTATTTCCTCCGCCAGCAATACATCCGCCCCAGCGAAAATATCGCCGCCGAGCTGGATCTCCAACGCTCGCTCAACCAGGAAATTGTCGCCAGCCTGCCTTGCGGGCTACTGGTCTATGACTTTGCCGACAACAGCGTGATTACCAGCAACAAGATCGCCGAGCACTTGATGCCACATCTTAGCCTGTCCAAAATCGCCCATATGGCGGAGCAGCATCATGGCGTGATCCAGGCGACGGTCAACAACGAAGTCTATGAGATCCGCATCTTCCGCAGTCAGCGAACGGCGGAAACCTATCTGTTCCTGCTCAACGATCAGGATAAAGAAGTGATGGTGAACAAACGGCTGCAACAGGCCCGCCGCGAATACGATAAAAACGTTCAGGCCCGTAAGTTGATGTTGCACAACCTGGGGATCGAGCTGAATCAGCCGGTGCGACAAATGCACGAACTGACCCGGAGCCTGTGCCAGCCATCAGATGTCGAGCAGCAACAGACATTGCTTAAACAACTCAACCTGGCTTCTGCATCGGTATTGGATCTGATCGACAATATCACCCTGCTCACCCGGCTGGAAACACAGGATTGGCAGCCGGTACGTCAACCATTCAATCCCTCTGCACTGCTGGATGAACTGCTGCTGGACGTGCTGCCAGCCATCAACCAGAAAGGGCTGGCGCTATTCAATCACGTTAATCTGGACGTCAACCAACAGTACATTGGCGATGCTGGCGCACTGCGCAAAATCCTTTCATTACTGCTGCGCTACGCCATCATCACCACCTCCTACGGCAAGATCACCCTGGTGGTAGAACAGGAAGCCGAACGCCCTGAACACCTGGTATTTCATATCAATGATACCGGCACCGGCATTTCCAATGAGGAAATCAGCAACCTGACCTACCCGTTCCTCAGCCAAACGCTGGTCGATCGCTTCGATCACGGCTCTGGGCTGACGTTTTTCCTGTGTAATCAGCTGTGCAAGAAACTCAATGGCCAGTTGGATATCCGCAGCAAAATCGATATCGGTACCCGCTATACCATTCGTGTCACTATGGAGCAGGAGAACATCGAGGAACAGGCGACGGAGAAATTACTCGATGGGGTAACGGCGCTGCTGGATATCACCTCCGACGAGATCCGTCGTATCGTGACTCAGCTACTGGCGGGCTATGGGGCCAACTGCATCGTGGCCGAGGAGCACCAAAACAGCCAGGATTATGATGTATTACTGACCGATAACCCGCAGCAGGCCGACGACTATACGTTACTGCTAACCAGCGATGAAGCAGGCTGGCAGCAGCTTGATAAAGGCTATATTCGCGTCAACTATAACCTGCACAATGCCATGATTGACGCGGTTCTGATCCTGATAGAACACCAGATGGCGGCACAAGAGCAGGAAGAAAACCCGGTAGGATCGCTGGCCGATAGCGCCCAAGTGTATGAAAAACAATTGAGATCAAGTGATTACTATGGTTTGTTTATTGATACAGTACCCGACGATATCAAAAAACTGTATACTGAGGCGGGCAGCAGTGATTTTGCAGCGCTGTCTCAAACTGCACACCGCCTGAAGGGCGTGTTTGCTATGTTAAATCTGCTTCCCGGAAAGCTTCTGTGTGAATCGTTAGAACAGCACATCGCGGACGGTGATGCGCTCAAGATCGAGAATAACATCAGTCAGATTGATTTTTTCGTCAGTAGACTGCTGCAGCAAGGTAGCCAACAACATGAATAACTTGAACGTAATTATTGCCGATGACCACCCTATCGTACTGTTTGGCATCCGGAAGTCACTTGAGCAAATTGAGTGGGTGAATGTCGTTGGGGAGTTCGAGGACTCTACAGCACTGATCAACAATCTGTCCAAGCTGGACGCCAACGTACTGATCACCGATCTTTCGATGCCGGGTGACAAATATGGCGACGGCATTACGCTGATAAAATATATCAAACGCCACTATCCGCAATTGTCGATCATCGTTCTGACCATGAACAACAATCCGGCCATTCTCAGCGCGGTGTTGGATCTGGACATCGAAGGCATCGTCCTGAAACAGGGTGCGCCCACCGATTTGCCAAAAGCGCTGGCCGCATTGCAGAAAGGCAAGAAATTCACGCCGGAGAGCGTCTCGAAGCTGTTGGAGAAAATCAGTGCCAGCGGTTACGGTGACAAACGTCTGTCTCCGAAAGAAAGTGAAGTGTTGCGTCTGTTCGCCGAAGGTTTCCTGGTGACCGAAATCGCCAAAAAACTGAACCGCAGCATCAAGACTATCAGTAGCCAGAAGAAATCAGCCATGATGAAACTGGGTGTTGATAACGATATCGCACTGCTCAACTATCTCTCCTCCGTCAGTATGACGCAGTTGGATAAAGACTAGTGTTCAACGGGTGCAGCATGCGGCACCCCTGAAACAACATTGTTATCAATCTAAAGGGCGCTCTTAGGCGCCCTTTGGTATTTATGCAGTTTCCGACTCAGCCCTAAGCCGCCGTACCCGTTGACTGTAATAGCCAAGCGACTGCTCCAGCGTCTCTAGCGTGACCGGTTTCGACAGGCAGTTATCCATCCCGGCCTCAAGACAGCGCTGTTTCTCTTCTGCCAACGCATTAGCCGTCACGCCAATCACTGGAGCCGTGAAGTTCGACTGACGCAGGCAACGTGTCAATTCATAGCCATCCATGTTCGGCATATTGACGTCGGTCAGAACTATATCCACCGTATTGCGTTCCAATACGCTGAGCGCGTCGACACCATCATTGGCAGTGATCACCAGATAGCCCAACGATGCCAGTTGATCGGACAGTAAGCGCCGGTTAATCGGGTGATCGTCCACCACCAGCAGGCGAATATCCCCATTATCGGCACTATTGGCCTTAACCGGTAACGGCAGTTGCACCAATGCCTTGTCGCTTTCGGTAACCACACCAAACAGCCGGTTCAACAGCAGGATGGCATCCCGTGGCGTAGAGGTACTATGCAGCCAGTAACCCGGATGCGTTTCCAATGACGGCCCGATGTGCGCGATGGAGAACTCTATCTGTGCCAACAGCGGGGTATCCACCTGCAAAGGATAATCGCTGAGCAGAACATCCCCTGTCGCGGTTTGCTGCCCCTCATAACGTAATACCGTGGCACCGTAGCCGCCAAGGATCGCCTGCAGATAGCTTTCCAACCGCTGATTACGAATTTGCAGCCACAGGTTTTTGCCCTGCCAGGTATCGCTGGCCTGAGGCGTCGGGAACAACGCCCCAAACAGCGGAATACGAATGGTAAACAAGCTGCCGAGGCCAGGCTCGGACTCCACCGCGATATCACCGTCCATCAGGTTGATCAGTTTTTCACAAATCGCCAGCCCAAGCCCAGTACCCTGGAAATGGCGCTGCACCCCGCTGCCAACCTGGAAGAAAGGATCAAACAGGCGCAGGACTTCTTTATCTGGAATACCGACGCCGGTATCGCGAACGCTGAACTCCAGATAGCTGTCACGGGTGCAGACTTGCAGGATGATACAGCCGGTATCGGTAAACTTGATGGCGTTATTCAATAAGTTAGACAATACCTGCTGCAAACGCACGGGATCGCCATTGATACGCTCAGGCACTCCTTGTTCAATAAAACAGTACAAACCGAGCCGTTTTTTCACCACCAGCGGCAAGTAGTTGCCCGCGATGTGGGTAATGACTTCCAGGCAAGAAAACTCACGGGGCTCTATCTTCAACTGCTCCGACTCAATCTTGGAGAAGTCCAGGATGTCGCTGATGATCTTCAGCAACAGCCCCGAGGAGTTGCTCATCGCATTGACCAGGCGATCGACCCCTTGTGGCAACGCCTTGGTCTGCAGCAGATCCAGGTTGCCGATAATCCCATACAGCGGCGTGCGCAGTTCATGGCTGACGGTGGCCAGGAACATCGATTTGGACTGGCTGGCCTGCTCCGCTGCCGCGGCCATTTCCTGCAGCGACTCTTCCATTTTGACACGGGCGCTAACGTCAACCAGCACGCAGATCGCCACGTCCTCATTGCGGTAACGGGAATGAACAAAGCTGATTTGCAGGTTGTTGTTGTTACTGGTCATCACATCAACAAAGTTGACCTGCTGTTCGCAGATAATACGCGTAATGCGATCGCGATCCTCGTTGGTCAACAGGTTGATATAGTTATGCGCCAGTTCATTACTCAGGATGTTGGTACCATCACTGATGCGCAGAATGCAAATGCCCACCGGCGCCGACGCCACGATCTTGCGGTTGAACTGTTCATGCTCCTCCAACCGGAAGGCATTCTCCTCCGCAGGCAGGAACATCTTGCGTTCGAACAGCCACGCCAGGCTAAACAACACCACGGCCGACAGCAGGTTAAGCAGCACCGCGTTGAGGATCAGCACCTTGAAGCGCTCCACCACGCTCTTCACCGGCAAGGAATACACGATGCTGAGCGACGAAGGCGGCAGCGCCTTCTTCATGATTAGATCCTGGTAACTGTCGACATAGCCAAAATAGGTGTGTTCCTGCGGATAAACATTGAGCGAAGAGGCGTAACGATCGCCATTGGCCAGTTGCAACACAGATTCGTTGTTCTCATCCAGCAGATTTACCCCCACCGGCAAGTTGCTGGTGGTGACAAAGTCCTCCAGGCGGATCGTCTGTTCAATCCCCAGCAACGCTTCCAGTTTGTTACCGACATAGACCGGCGTCATCACATACAGGTAACCTACATCAGGCCGCTGCTGGCTGGGGCTGATCCAATAAAGGTTATTGTCTTTCTCCGCGCTGTTGGCGGCGTTACGGTATTTAAGGATGCGCTCATGCAGCGCCTTGAGCACCTTTTGCCGGTCGGTGATGCCGCTGCTGCTACCGAATTCCGTCATGCACAGGCTATCACTGCCGATGAAAAACACTCGGTTCAGGTCATAGGCTGCGACAAAGTTTTCTTTCCAGTATTGGATCAGACCGTTTAACGAGGTGATCGCGTCACGGTAGTTGGAGTTCAGCGCGCAGTTGGATTCCGGGTACAGCGGCTTCATCTCCGGTTGGCTGTCTTTGCCATTCATCATGCCGGTGAACAGCTCGAGGCTCCCTACCGTGCCGTTGAGGCGGTTTTCCGCCATGTATTTGATGTCGCGTATGATATCCGCCGAATGGCGAATGTAGCCCTGTGCCTGGTCAAAGTTGAGATTGTATTCCTGCCTGATATCGGATTCTTTCTCATGCACGATATCCAGGATATAAAACGTGGTCAGCAGTGCGCCCAGCGACCACAGCATGAACGCCAGCACCCGAAACAGATAGCGGGAAATTTTTAACGTGGTACGGAAAGAGGCTAAGTATTTCAAGCAGGTACCATGCCAGAGTAAGGGGTGACGAGCATAATCATAGCAAAACAACGATCCCGTGCAGCATCGACAAGTGATTGCAGCAATTAAACCATACAACTGAAAAAGGGCCTAGCATCGCTGCCAAGCCCTTTTTGATCCACCCAGATTGTACGAGATCGCACTATTTAGGCGTTCTCGTCATCCAAATCGTCTGCGGCGCCGGTATCCTCATCACCCTCATCGAGTGGTGTGGTATCTTCTTCCGCTTCATCGCTACCTGGTTCAAGGCTATCAAGCTCTTCATCTTCAACCGGTTCAGCAACGCGCTGCAGGCCGACGACGTTCTCGTCTTCCGCAGTACGGATCAGAGTGACACCCTGAGTGTTACGGCCAACCACGCTGACTTCCGCGACACGGGTACGCACCAGCGTACCTGCATCGGTGATCATCATGATTTGATCGGTAGTTTCTACCTGCACAGCCCCAACAACCTGGCCATTACGCTCGCTGACCTTGATGGAGATAACCCCTTGGGTCGCGCGCGATTTGGTCGGATATTCCGTTACCGCGGTACGCTTGCCGTAGCCGTTCTGCGTCACGGTCAGGATATCGCCTTCACCGCGTGGAACAATCAGCGAAACTACACGATCGCCTTCACCGAGGTTGATACCGCGTACGCCGGTAGCGGTACGGCCCATCGAGCGCACCTGCCCTTCTGGGAAGCGCACCACTTTACCGTTGGCGGAGAACAGCATCACTTCGTTGCTGCCGTCGGTCAGGTCAACACCAATCAGCTCGTCACCCTCGTTGAGGTTAACGGCGATGATGCCAGCACTGCGTGGGCGGCTGAACTCGGTCAATGCGGTTTTCTTCACGGTACCGCTGGCGGTAGCCATAAACACATGGCGCCCTTCTTCGTATTCACGCACCGGCAGAATGGCGGTGATACGTTCGTTGGCTTCCAGCGGCAACAGGTTGACGATCGGCCGGCCACGAGCACCACGGCTGGCTTCCGGCAGTTGATACACCTTCATCCAGTACAGGCGACCACGGCTGGAGAAGCACAGGATCGTGTCGTGGGTGTTGGCCACCAGCAGACGATCGATAAAGTCTTCTTCTTTAATACGGGCGGCTGACTTGCCTTTACCACCGCGACGCTGTGCTTCATAGTCGGTCAGAGGCTGATACTTCACGTAGCCCTGATGCGACAATGTCACGACCACATCTTCCTGGTTGATCAGGTCTTCGATGTTGATATCAGACGTGTTGGCGGTAATTTCGGTACGGCGTGCGTCACCGAACTGATCGCGCATGGCCACCAGTTCTTCACGGATCACTTCCATCAAGCGGTCTGGGTTTTCCAGAATAAAGATCAGCTCGGCGATGATGTTCAGCAGCTCTTTATACTCGTCCAGCAGCTTCTCGTGCTCCAGGCCGGTCAGTTTCTGCAAGCGCAGATCCAGGATCGCCTGAGCCTGTTGCTCGGTCAGGTAATATTTACCGTCACGGATACCGAACTCTGGCTCCAGCCACTCTGGGCGTGCAGCGTTGTCACCGGCGCGTTCCAACATCGCCCCGACGTTACCCAGATCCCAAGGTTGCGCGATTAACGCAATCTTCGCTTCTGCCGGAGTCGGCGCGCGGCGGATCAATTCGATAATCGGGTCGATGTTGGCCAACGCAATGGCTAACGCTTCCAGGATATGGGCGCGATCGCGGGCTTTACGCAGTTCGAAAATGGTACGGCGGGTCACCACTTCACGGCGGTGGCGCACAAATGCACGCAGAATATCTTTCAGGTTCAGCAACTTTGGCTGGCCCTGATGCAGTGCCACCATGTTGATACCGAAGGTGACCTGTAGCTGAGTCAGCGAATACAGGTTATTCAGCACCACTTCACCCACCGCATCACGTTTGACTTCAATCACGATGCGCATACCGTCTTTATCAGACTCGTCACGCAGCGCGCTGATGCCTTCAACGCGTTTTTCTTTCACCAGCTCGGCAATTTTCTCGATCAGGCGCGCTTTGTTCACCTGATAAGGAATTTCATGCACGATGATGGTTTCGCGGCCGGTTTTAGCGTCCGCCTCTACCTCGGCACGGGCGCGGAGATACACTTTACCACGGCCAGTACGGTAGGCTTCTTCAATACCACGACGGCCATTGATGATTGCCGCCGTCGGGAAGTCCGGGCCTGGGATGTGTTCCATCAGCCCTTCAATGCTGATGTCTTCATCCTCGATATAGGCCAGACAGCCATTGATAACTTCAGACAGGTTATGCGGCGGAATGTTGGTCGCCATACCTACGGCGATACCGGACGAGCCGTTGACCAGCAGGTTCGGGATCTTGGTTGGCATAACGGCCGGGATCTGCTCGGTACCGTCATAGTTTGGCACGAAGTCGACGGTCTCTTTTTCCAGATCCGCCAGCAGTTCGTGGGCGATTTTCGACATGCGCACTTCGGTATAACGCATTGCTGCGGCGGAGTCGCCGTCCACAGAACCGAAGTTACCCTGGCCGTCCACCAACATGTAACGCAACGAAAACGGTTGGGCCATACGGACGATCGTGTCATACACCGCGCTGTCACCATGCGGGTGATACTTACCGATCACGTCCCCAACGACACGGGCCGATTTCTTGTATGGTTTATTCCAGTCGTTACCCAGTACATTCATCGCGTACAGAACGCGGCGGTGCACCGGCTTCAGTCCATCACGAACATCTGGCAACGCACGGCCGACAATAACGGACATCGCGTAATCCAGATACGAGCTTTTCAGCTCTTCTTCGATATTTACCGGTGTGATTTCTCTGGCAAGGTCGCTCATGGAGCTGCTATCCCTCATACTGAATGATTCATCTGCCTTGGCGTAGTGCCAAAGGTGTAAAACTATATCACAAAGCGCGCTTTACGGGGAAATTACCGGCGCTGTTTCGCTGAAATGTGCTGCCCTGCGGGCGAAAAATGCCCCGGTAACAACAGCGCTGCGCCAAGCGTGCCGGAACATGTATAATCTGCACCATAAGAGAACCAGGAGCTAATAACGCCCATGAATGCTGAATCATCCCGTCACGCGCCAAACGTTGATCACCAGGAAATCGCCAAATTTGAAGCTGTCGCCTCGCGCTGGTGGGATCTGGAAGGTGAGTTCAAGCCGTTGCATCGGATCAATCCGCTGCGTCTGAATTATATCATGCAGCGCGCAGGAGGCATTTTTGACAAACAAGTGCTCGACGTTGGCTGTGGCGGCGGCATTCTGGCAGAGAGCATGGCGCGTGAAGGTGCGTTGGTAACCGGGCTGGATATGGGGGCAGAACCGCTCCAGGTGGCGCGACTGCATGCGCTGGAAAGCGGTATGCAGGTGACCTACGTGCAAGAAACGGTAGAAAGCCATGCGCAGGCTCATCCGCAACAGTATGACATCGTCACCTGTATGGAGATGCTCGAGCACGTCCCGGATCCGGCCTCCGTCGTGCGCGCCTGTGCACATCTGGTCAAGCCAGGCGGCCATGTGTTCTTCTCCACCATCAACCGCAATACCAAAGCCTGGCTGATGGCGGTCATCGGCGCTGAATACGTGCTCAAAATGGTGCCACAGGGCACCCATGATCATAAAAAGTTCATCCGCCCTTCTGAACTGATCGGTTGGGTCGACGGCACCGAGCTGCGTGAAAAGCATATCATCGGCCTGCATTACAACCCGATCACCGACCATTTCAAGCTGGGCCGTAACGTGGATGTGAACTACATGGTCCATACCCAGCACCAGGGTTGAAACGGCCACAACGTACCGGCGGCGATGTTTCCGCCGCCGGTACGACTAAGCGTATAAGATAAATACCTATTTATCCGTTTTCGATCAAAAAAGCCGATCTAAACCGTTTTTAAGAATATAAAAGCAGATCAATATGCGGTTTTTTTCTAACGTTTAATAAAGCGGCAAACGATCGAGGTTTTCACAAAATCAGCAAAATCTCCTCGCGCTTATTGACAACCTTGTCACCCCAGATAGGGCGCGCACTAGGAACAATTGGTAACATTTCACCCCCAAGTTATCCACAAGATCGGCAGGTTTTGTTCACTTGCAAACCCACCGCTTTATCACTATCTTGTTACCTCACCGACATACACCCCCTATATATAGTGTTTACATACTGAGCAGAGCGACTACACTTTCTGCTTAGGGGAATCTCACGGACAGGTAAAAATGAACCAAAGCCTACTTGTAACTAAACGCGATGGCAGTAAAGAGCGCATCAACCTCGACAAAATCCACCGAGTCATCGACTGGGCCGCGGAAGGTTTAAACAACGTCTCGGTCTCTCAAGTAGAGTTACGTTCACATATTCAGTTTTATGACGGCATCAAAACCGCCGATATTCATGAAACCATCATCAAGGCCGCAGCCGATCTGATCTCCCGTGATGCACCGGACTATCAGTATCTGGCCGCTCGCCTCGCCATCTTCCATCTGCGGAAAAAAGCTTACGGCCAGTTTGAGCCACCGAAGCTGCTCGACCACGTCGCACGCATGGTGGAGATGGGCAAATACGATAAACATCTGCTGGAAGACTACACCACTGAAGAGTTCGAGCAGATGGACTCCTTTATCGATCACTGGCGTGATATGAACTTCTCTTACGCTGCCGTGAAGCAGTTGGAAGGTAAATATCTGGTGCAGAACCGCGTCAGCGGCGAGATTTACGAGAGCGCCCAGTTCCTGTATATCCTGGTAGCCGCGTGCCTGTTCTCCAACTACCCGCGCGCCACCCGTCTGGACTACGTAAAACGTTTCTATGACGCGATCTCCACCTTCAAGATTTCACTGCCTACGCCGATCATGTCTGGCGTGCGCACCCCAACCCGCCAATTCAGCTCTTGCGTGCTGATCGAGTGTGGTGACAGCCTGGATTCCATCAACGCCACCTCCAGCGCCATTGTGAAATACGTTTCACAGCGCGCCGGTATCGGTATCAATGCTGGCCGTATCCGTGCCCTGGGTAGCCCAATTCGTGGCGGTGAAGCCTTCCACACCGGCTGTATCCCGTTCTACAAACACTTCCAGACCGCGGTGAAATCCTGCTCTCAGGGCGGCGTACGTGGTGGTGCAGCGACGCTGTTCTACCCAATGTGGCATCTGGAAGTGGAAAGCCTGCTGGTACTGAAAAACAACCGTGGGGTGGAAGGCAACCGCGTCCGTCACATGGACTACGGCGTGCAGCTCAACCGCCTGATGTATCAGCGCCTGATCAAGAATGAAGACATCACCCTGTTCAGCCCGTCTGACGTTCCAGGGCTGTACGACGCGTTCTTCGCCGATCAGGACGAGTTCGAGCGCCTGTACACCCTGTATGAGAAAGACAGCAGCATTCGTCAGCAGCGAGTGAGAGCGGTAGAGCTGTTCTCACTGATGATGCAGGAACGTGCTTCTACTGGCCGTATCTACATCCAGAACGTCGACCACTGCAACACCCACAGCCCGTTCGATCCGCAGGTCGCCCCGGTACGCCAGTCAAACCTGTGCCTGGAAATTGCGCTGCCGACCAAACCGCTGGATGACGTTAACGACGAAAACGGCGAAATCGCGCTGTGTACGCTGTCCGCATTCAACCTGGGTGCGATTGAAAGCCTGGACGATCTGGAAGAACTGGCCACGCTGGCCGTACGTGCGCTCGACGCCCTGCTGGATTATCAGGATTACCCGATCAAAGCCGCTCACCGTGGCGCGATGGGCCGCCGTACCTTGGGTATCGGTGTGATCAACTTCGCCTATTACCTGGCGAAGAACGGCGTACGCTATTCCGACGGCAGCGCCAACAACCTGACCCACAGAACCTTCGAAGCGATCCAGTACTACCTGCTGAAGGCCTCGAACCGTCTGGCTCAGGAGCAAGGGGCTTGCCCGTGGTTCAATGAAACCACCTATGCGCAAGGCATCTTGCCAATCGATACTTACAAGAAAGATTTAGACGCGATCTGTAACGAACCGCTGCATTACGACTGGGAAAGCCTGCGTAAAGAGATCAAAGAGACCGGCCTGCGCAACTCAACGCTGTCTGCCTTGATGCCGTCGGAAACTTCGTCGCAGATCTCCAATGCCACCAACGGCATTGAGCCACCGCGCGGCCATATCAGTATCAAAGCGTCCAAAGACGGTATTCTGCGCCAGGTCGTTCCTGAGTATGAGCGTCTGAAAAACGACTACGAACTGCTGTGGGAATTACCGAATAACGACGGTTACCTGCAACTGGTTGGCCTGATGCAGAAATTTATCGATCAGTCGATCTCGGCAAACACCAACTATGACCCAACCCGTTTCCCGGGTGGCAAGGTGCCGATGAAGCAGTTGTTGAAAGACCTGCTCACCACCTACAAGTTCGGTGTCAAAACGCTGTATTATCAGAACACCCGCGACGGTGCAGATGATATCCAGGAAGACATGCAGCCTGCTCAGGGCGGCGATGACGACTGTGAAGGCGGCGCCTGCAAGATCTAACGTTTGATACAGCGGGCCGGAACTCTTCCGGCCCCTTTACTTTTCAGCTCGGCACTAATGGATCCAAGCTCATGGCTTACACTACTTTTTCTCAAAACAAAAACAACCAGTTGCTTGAGCCGATGTTCTTCGGCCAGTCGGTCAACGTGGCACGTTTCGACCAGCAAAAACATGAAATCTTCGAAAAGCTGATCGAAAAGCAGCTCTCCTTCTTCTGGCGTCCGGAAGAGGTTGACGTCGCGCGCGATCGTATCGACTATCAAGCGCTGCCGGAACACGAGAAGCACATCTTCATCAGCAACCTGAAGTATCAGACTCTGCTGGATTCCATCCAGGGCCGTAGCCCTAACGTGGCGTTTCTGCCGCTGATCTCCATTCCGGAGCTGGAAACCTGGATCGAAACCTGGTCATTCTCAGAGACCATTCACTCGCGTTCCTACACCCATATCATTCGTAACATCGTTAACGATCCGTCGGTGGTGTTTGACGATATCGTCACCAACGAGGAGATCCTCAAGCGGGCAAAAGATATCTCCGGCTACTACGACGATCTGATCGAAATGACCAGTTACTATCATCTGCTCGGTGAAGGTACGCACCAGGTCAATGGTAAAACGGTGACCGTTAACCTGCGCGCCATCAAAAGGCAGCTGTATCTGTGCCTGATGAGCGTCAACGCGCTGGAGGCCATTCGTTTCTACGTTAGCTTTGCCTGTTCGTTTGCTTTCGCCGAGCGTGAGCTGATGGAAGGCAACGCCAAAATCATCAAGCTGATCGCCCGCGACGAAGCCCTGCACCTGACCGGTACGCAACATATCCTGAATCTGATGCGCTCAGGCGCCGATGACCCAGAGATGGCCGAAATCGCCGTGGAATGCCAGCAAGAGTGCTATGACCTGTTCGTCCTGGCGGCACAGCAAGAGAAAGAGTGGGCCGAGTATCTGTTCCGCGACGGCTCCATGATTGGCTTGAACAAAGACATCCTGTGCCAGTATGTGGAATACATTACCAATATCCGCATGCAGGCCGTCGGCCTGGGCTCACCGTTCCCTACCCGCTCCAACCCAATCCCGTGGATCAACGCCTGGCTGGTGTCGGATAACGTGCAGGTGGCTCCGCAGGAAGTGGAAGTCAGCTCTTACCTGGTCGGCCAGATTGACTCTGAAGTCAACGCCGACGACCTGAGTGATTTCGAGCTGTAAGTGGCTGCACCAACCATCACGCTGCGTGCCACCGGTACGCAGCTCTCCTGCCCCGAAGGTGAGAAATGCCTGCTCGACGTGCTGGAACTGCATGAGGTGGAGGTGGAATACCAATGCCGCTCCGGCTATTGCGGTGCCTGCCGAGTGAAATTACTGAAGGGTGAGGTCGCTTACCACCAGCAGCCGTTGGCATTTATCAATCATGGCGAGATCCTGCCCTGCTGCTGCATGCCCGCCATGGATATCGAGCTGGAAATCTAACTCAATAAAATAATCATCAAACACTGAATACCCTAAGAATTTCAAGTTGCAGCTAGGCGGCAAGGGGGTGAACACCCGCAGTCAACAACGCTGCAGCTTGAAAGGCGACGGGTATCAATGCCCAAGACGAAGAGTCTCAAACACCCGCAAAGCGTGTAACAACCCACTCCCACAGCGAATACCCCTTATATTGTTATGATCCATAAAGGATATCTCACCGCCATGAACGAGTTTCTACTCGATAATTTCCACAATTTCCAGCCAGCCGTTTTTGCCGCAAACCTGGCCGCCATTCAGCCAACGGCGCAGCATATCCAGCGCCAGCATCGCGACCGACTCCTGGCGTAAACGCAGGCCATGACGTGAAGCACGATAGCTCACCGTCTGGCCAATACCGCCTTTTGGCGTATGCAGGGCAACACTGACACGATCCCCTGCCATGGCGCTAACCGCCAACGCCAACTGCGCACCGGTGAGCTGCGCCAAAGACTGGGCACGCGCCAGCACTGTTGCCAATGCCTCGGAGCAATGCGCAGGTAGCAGTTCGCCACCGGCCAGCGGGGCAGCTTCGCTCTGCAACTGCAGGTTGATTAGGCCGGCGGTAAATTGCTCGCTCAGCGCCAGCGTCAAGTTCTGCTGCTGTAAGCGTTGCGTCAGCTCTGCCGGTAGCCCAGCCGTTCCTTCAAAAATCGTATTGTCACCCGCAACCTGCCGCACTCGCTGCCAGGCTTGTTCCATCGCGGCACGCTGAACCTGTGGGCCAGTCAACTTCAATTCAATAATCGGACTGGAAGAGCGATAGCCCAGTACGACGCCCGGCGGCAAAGGCATGCCGTCCAATTCAGCGGCCAAGTCGCTTTCCGAAGTCCCGAAGGTGGTAAGGCGAAGGCACAATGGCGGCTCAGGCAGAGTAAAGCTCTGTCGCAGACGTGGCAGGATCTGCTCTTCTACCATCACTTTAAATTCGGAAGGCACGCCCGGCGTAAAGAACATCCGGCACTTATTCAGCGTTAAGGCGAAGCCGCAGGCGGTACCTACACGGTTATCCAGCATTTCCGCATTAGCCGGGATCTGCGCCTGTTTACGGTTTGAAGCCGCCATTGGGCGGCCACGTTCCGCAAAGTAGGCCTCCATACGGGCGATCCATTCAGGATGTTCGACCAATTCGGTATCACAAGCCTTGGCCGCTGCCAACGCACTGAGATCGTCGCTGGTTGGCCCCAGACCGCCGTTGACGATCAGCACGTCGGCAATATGGCTACGCTCCTGCAGGATTTCGATCAGCGAAGAAAGGCTATCCCCCACCGTTTCGCGCCCGCTCATCGGTAAGCCTTGCTGGAACAGGTAATCTGCCAGCCAGGCGGCGTTGGTATCAATAATTTGCCCATGCAGCACCTCATCACCGGTACTGAGCATCTCCACCCTTAACATTGATCTCTCCCTTATGTTCAGATCCCTCCACTATAGAAGCCCGTAAACAACTTTTCACTACGCAGCGAACGATATTGCTGTCTAAAGGCATTTTTTAATACCGCCGCCCTCCCACCCACAACCGTAAATTTATATGTACACCAGACGTAACGTCGGTTTGACACAAAATCGGCAATCAACTATTCTGCCGCACTAAAAATAGGCCCCCGAAAACGCCTATAAATCATCCAATAGCAGAGAAAAACGTGAAGAATCGTACGCTGGGCAGTGTTTTTATCGTGGCAGGCACCACCATTGGTGCGGGGATGCTGGCTATGCCCCTGGCGGCAGCGGGTGTAGGTTTTGGCGTAACGCTGGCATTGCTGGTCGGGCTGTGGTTATTAATGTGCTATACCGCGCTGTTGCTGGTCGAAGTTTATCAGCATGAGCAGGCGGACACCGGCCTGGGAACGCTGGCCAAACGCTATCTGGGCGGTGGTGGCCAGTGGCTTACCAGTTTCAGCATGATGTTCTTGATGTATGCGCTGACCGCTGCCTATATCAGCGGCGCTGGCGAACTGCTGGCTGTCAGCATCAGCCAGTGGACTTCTCAGGACTTCCCGACTTACCTCGGCGTACTGCTGTTCACCTTGGTCGCAGGGGGGATCGTCTGCATCGGCACCCATTCGGTAGATCTGTTCAACCGTATTCTGTTTACCGCCAAGTCAATTTTCCTGATCGTCATGCTAGGTCTGATGATGCCGCACATCCAGCAAACCAACCTGCTGACGCTCCCGCTGGAACAGGGGCTGGCGCTCTCGGCCATCCCGGTGATCTTCACTTCGTTTGGTTTCCACGGCAGCGTACCCAGCATCGTCAACTATATGGGCGGTAACATCCGCAAGCTGCGTTGGATCTTCATCATCGGCAGTGCCATCCCGTTAGTGGCTTATATCTTCTGGCAGTTGGCGACGCTGGGCAGCATCAGTTCCACCACCTTTGTCGGTATTCTGGCACAACAGGCCGGGTTGAACGGTTTACTGCAAGCGGTACGCGACGTGGTCGCCTCGCCGCATGTCGAGCTGGCGGTACACCTGTTTGCCGATTTGGCACTGGCAACGTCGTTCCTGGGGGTTTCGCTCGGGTTGTTCGACTTCCTGGCCGATCTGTTCAAACGCCGGGATAACGTGCGGGGCCGCTTGCAGACCGGTGCCATCACCTTCCTGCCGCCATTGGCATTCGCCCTGTTCTATCCGCGCGGTTTTGTGCTGGCACTCGGGTTCGCGGCAATCGCGCTGTCCGTACTTGCTCTGTTGCTGCCTTCATTGCTGGTCTGGAAAACTCGTCGTCGGCATCAGGCCAGCTATCGAGTCTGGGGCGGGACGCCAGCGTTGGCGTTGGTGTTTGTCTGTGGGGTGGCAGTGATCGCCATTCAGCTCAGCATCGCCAGCGGTCTGTTACCCGCCATCGGCTAACATAAAAAATGGGCGCAGCCTATGCGGCGCCCGTTGAAGATCAGGCAGGATTAGAAGCCCACGCCCACGCCAATATAAGGGCCATCTGCTATCGCGTTGTCGCGGTTGCCGTCTTTACCTTCAATGTTGATGTAACGATAACCGACATCCACATTGAACGGACGAACGTTTAAGCGCACCCCGCCATTGGCCTCGTTATAAGCTTTTGCCCCGCTGGTCAAAGACTCCGGCGCAAAATAGCCTTCACCATACAGGCTGAGATAGCGGTTGAGCTCCCATTGCAGACCACCTCCTAATGCCAATGCTCCGCCATTTTTGCCATCTTCCGGGCTAAGATAAATGGCCTTGCCGCCCACGGTAGCCGTCAAAGGCCCAACCGGCAGGCCGAAGCTCAATCCCAGGCTACCAATGTCACCATCATGATCGCTACGGATCCAGTTGCCGCTGATCCCCAAGCCCGCCGTTGTGCCCCCCAAGCCTACACCAAGGTTGGTGTAATGTTCCCCTGCCTCACCGCTCACGCTGATCGCATTGGCAGAGCCAGCCACAAACAGCAAACCTGCTGCGCACGCGACTAAAGTTTTGTTCATTATTGATCCTTTTCATTCTTCATCATCAGGGAGTGATGATGTCTATCACCGCAAAAAACACACGGGTCAGTGTAACCGAGTTGTCATCAATTCCCGGCTAATTTAAAGCAATAAACTGTTAATTTTTCAATAAACTGTAAATAAATAACCATCCGTCACCGCCAAAATTGCAACGATAAGTGCTGCCTATTTGCCGAGGAGTGCGAATGAGTCTACAACTAGTAGTGTCTTTGATGGAGGTCAGCAGGGCAGGCCTTTTCATTAGTTAACATGATGAAGATCTACAGCACCCGAAACTGAGCTATCAACTTAACTGCAACAGAGTAAGGAGCAATTGATGAGCAAGAAAGGATTAACTACCGCGGCTGGCGCGCCCGTTGTTGATAATAATAACGTGATCACCGCCGGTAAGCGCGGTCCGATGCTACTTCAAGACGTTTGGTTCCTGGAAAAACTGGCCCACTTTGACCGAGAGGTGATCCCAGAGCGTCGTATGCATGCCAAGGGGTCCGGAGCTTACGGCACCTTTACCGTCACCCACGATATAACCCAGTACACCCGCGCAAAAATCTTCTCTGAGATTGGTAAGCAAACCGAGATGTTCGTCCGCTTCTCTACCGTTGCCGGTGAGCGCGGGGCTGCCGACGCCGAACGTGATATCCGTGGCTTTGCCATGAAGTTCTATACCGAGGAAGGTAACTGGGATCTGGTCGGTAATGATACCCCGGTGTTCTACCTGCGCGATCCACTGAAATTCCCTGATCTGAACCACGTGGTAAAACGCGATCCGCACACCAACCTGCGCAATCCGGTGTACAAATGGGACTTCTTCTCCCATCTGCCTGAATCACTGCACCAGTTGACCATCGATTTCAGCGACCGTGGCCTGCCTAAATCCTACCGTCATATGCACGGTTTCGGCAGCCACACCTTCAGCTTTATCAATGCCAATAACGAGCGTTTCTGGGTCAAGTTCCACTTCCGCTGTGAGCAAGGCATTGAAAACCTGATGGACGATGAAGCAGAAGCCATCATCGCCAAAGATCGTGAAAGTTCGCAGCGCGATCTGTTCGACTCCATCAAGAACGGTGACTTCCCACGCTGGAAACTGCAAATCCAGATCATGCCAGAGCATGAAGCGTCACAAACCCCGTATAACCCGTTTGACCTGACCAAAGTCTGGCCGCACGGTGACTATCCGCTGATCGATGTCGGCTTCTTCGAGCTGAACCGCAACCCGGATAACTACTTCTCAGAAGTGGAACAAGTGGCCATGAACCCAGCCAACGTGGTGCCTGGCGTGAGCTTCTCACCGGATAAAATGTTGCAGGGCCGTCTGTTCTCCTATGGCGATGCGCACCGCTACCGCCTGGGCGTCAACCATCACCAAATCCCGGTCAACGGTGCCAAATGCCCGTTCCATAACTATCACCGCGATGGGGCGATGCGGGTGGATGGCAACAGCGGCAACGGCGCAACCTATGAGCCAAACAGCTTTGGGGTGTTCCAGGAGCAGCCAGATTTCAGCGAACCGCCATTGAGCATCGAAGGTGCCGCCGATCACTGGAATCATCGTGAAGACGACGATTACTACAGCCAACCGCGTGCGCTGTTCAATCTGCTGAGTGCCGAGGAGCACCAACGTATGTTCACCCGTATCGCCGGTGAGCTGTCGCAGGTGCCAGAACAGATCCAACGCCGTCAGGTTGAGCTGTTCACCAAGGTACATCCCGATTACGGCAGCGGCGTTGCCAAGGCCCTGGGCCTGAAATAATCGGTTACAGCAATAGCAAGGCCGCCCTCGGGCGGCCTTTTTTGCAACGCTACAGATTATGCCTGCAGTTGGCTACTCGCCCACTGTTGTAGACGACGGCGCGAAATCTTGATGCCGCCGTTTTTTAGCTCGTCGGGCAACGCCAATGCGGCAATCGGCCGCTGGAAGTTCGCCAGCCGGTCCTGCGCCCAAAGCATTAACCCCTCCAGCGTCAACTCGCCTTCCAGATCGACCACCGCTACCGGCCGTTGGCCAAACTCTGCATCGTCAATCGGCACGATAAACACCTGCAACACCTGTGGATGCGCGGCAAACACACGTTCCACATCTTCCGGCTGAACGCCTTCCCCGCCGCTGAAGAACAGGTTATCCAGCCGGCCAATGATACGCAGTTCACCCTGCTCCATCGCGCCACGATCGCGGGTATGGAACCATCCTTGCTCGTCGGTAATGGGCACTAGCTCGCCCCGCAACCAATAACCCAGCGCCAGACTGGTGGAGCGGATCCAGACTTCCTGATCCACCAGGCGTATTTCGCGGCCTGGTAAAGGTGCCCCAACGCCGGGCAGCTCGTCGGCACGCTTGGCGCAAACCGTTGAAGCCAGCTCCGTCAAACCATAACCGCACCAGCAGTGGATCCCTACCGCCTCGGCCTGCTGGGTGAGTGACACCGGGATCATCGCCCCGCCGAGCAGCACTTCTTTTAGCGCATGCTTGGCCATCGGTTCAGACAGCAGGCGCCAAAGTTGAGTTGGCACTAGCGAAGCATGGGTACATCCCGCCAACGCATCGGCCAAGGGTTGCATTTCACGCACCACAAGCTGTGCCCCCACCGCCAGCCAGCGCCAGATAATGCCCTGACCAGACACGTGAAACAGCGGCAACGAGAGCAGCCAGCTGTCCTGCGGCTGAAACTCCAGCAGTTGCAACACGCCATCGGCACTGGCAAGGTGGCCGGCATAACTATGGGCGGCGGCTTTTGGCAAGCCACTGGAGCCGGAAGTCAGCGTCAACGTCGCCAGTCTTTGTTCATCCCACGGTAACAACCGCAAGTGGCACTCATCAACGCCCGGCGGCGACAAGACGATCGCGCCAGGGGGCAACTCAGGCAAGCCATCCGGGCTGAAAGCAAAGTCGATATCCAGATCCGGCAGCAGAGCCGCCAGCATCGGCGCAGGCAGCGTCGGATTGAGCGGCAGCAGGCGCGCACCGCACTGCAAAAGCGCCAGATAGGCTAACAGCAGCGGATAGCTGTTTTTCCCGCACAGCAGCACACCGATACCGGGTAACACGCCCTGGCGCTGAAAGTCGGCAGCTAACACTTCCACCTGCCGTTGCAGCATTAACCAACTGACCGGCTGTTGTTCAAAGATGACCGCGGTCGCCTGCGGGCGCTGTTTGGCCCAATGCCGCCACGGCCAATCACTCAACTGCGCCATACACACTCCAAGGTATCAATGCCTAATAGCGGCAAGGTGCTCTCTGGCCAGTTGCGTATCAACTGGGCTTGCATCAGGTTCAACGTATCCAAACCTGGCACCGTGTGCGGCGTCAGCCAATGCGCAATGCGCGCCAGTTGTGTCAACCCCAGACTGGACTCAATGCTGGAACTGATCACCGCCACCAATCCGGCCTGATGCGCCTGCATGACCAGTTCACGGCAGCGGGCCAGGCTACCCACCAAAGTCGGCTTGATCACAATCGCTGCCACGCCCGGCTCGGCCTGCACGACAAAATCGGCTTCACGCACGCTTTCATCCCAGGCGATGGCAATCCCGGTTGCCTGAGCAAACTCACGGGATTCGTCACGGGTTTTGCAGGGCTCTTCCAGAAACGCGATGCGATCGCGCCACGCTGGGTTAACGTATTTGGCAAAACCGTCCGCTTTGGCACGACTCCAACTGCGGTTGGCATCCAGCCGTAGCTTGAGATCGGGCAAGGCTTCAAGCAATACGTTGACGACCATGCCATCCCGTACCGCCTCATACAGCCCCACCTTGACCTTGGCCACTTTCTCCCCCGGCAGCGCAGCCAACAGATCGAACAGCTCGTCGGGATCGCCGGTGCACAGCGGTGCCTTGCGGTAGTCGGCCTGCGTTGGCAATTGCCCGGCCAGTTCTGCCAAGGCACAGCTGGTGCCGAAAGCCACCGACGGCCACTCGCTTTCCACAGGCAGTTCACCCGCAACCCAAGCCTGCACCCAGGCCAAGGTAGCCTGCTGCGCCTGGTCGAGCGTCTCTTGGCTGAACTCAGGTAAGGGAGCTATTTCCCCCCACCCTTGCTGCCCATCCTGCTGCAGATGGATCAGTAAGCCATCTCGGGTTTTCAGCCGCTGGTTGCGCAGCACCACGCCCGCCTCCATCGGCAGGCTATAGCGATAGATCGCAGCAACACGGGTTAGTGCCGTCATTACGGGTTACGCTTGAATTTGCTGAAGTCAGGCTGGCGTTTTTCGATAAATGCGTTGCGCCCTTCCTGGCCTTCATCGGTCATATAGAACAACATGGTGGCGTTACCCGCCAGCTCTTGCAGCCCGGCCTGGCCATCGCAGTCGGCGTTCAGTGCGGCTTTCAGGCAGCGCAAGGCCATTGGGCTGTTCTGCAACATTTCACGGCACCAGCGCACGGTCTCTTTTTCCAGATCGGCCAACGGCACCACGGTGTTGACCAGGCCCATCTCCAGCGCCGCAGCGGCGTCGTATTGGCGGCACAGGAACCAGATCTCACGGGCCTTCTTCTGGCCGACGATACGCGCCATGTAGGAAGCGCCCCAGCCGCCGTCAAAGGAGCCGACTTTCGGCCCAGTCTGGCCAAAGATGGCGTTATCGGCCGCAATAGTCAGATCGCACATCATATGCAGCACGTGACCGCCGCCGATGGAATATCCGGCCACCATCGCCACCACCGGCTTAGGGCAGGTGCGGATCTGACGTTGGAAGTCCAGCACGTTCAGGTGGTGCACGCCGCTGTCATCACGATAGCCGCCGTAGTCACCGCGCACTTTCTGATCGCCACCGGAACAAAAGGCTTTATCCCCGGCACCGGTAAGAATGATGGTGCCGATGCCGTCGTCATAGCGCGCGTTCGACATCGCCTCGATCATTTCCTTCACCGTGTGCGGGCGGAAGGCGTTACGCACCTGCGGGCGGTTGATGGTAATTTTGGCAATGCCATCGCTGGACTTGTGATACAGGATGTCTTCGAAATCACCCGAGCAGTCCTGCCAGTCGATCGCGGCGTACAGTTGTTCTTCATTGGGATACAGCATGTTTGGTTCCTTTTTTTGCAAGAAATGCATCGAGCGCGGCGGCAAAATCTGCCGGATTGGCCAGATGAGCGTTATGACCCGCTTCTGGCACGGTTTGCAATGGCAAACCGGCATCACGCGCCAACGCCTGAAACTTGTGATCGTCGGCACCGCATAACACCATCACTGGCAGTGCCAACTGTTGTAATTGTGGCACCAGCCAAGGTTGGCGCCCAAGAGACGTCGCCTCCAGCATATCGGCGATGGCCGGGCCATGGTTGTCGGCACGGGCGGCGATCAGCGCCTCGCGGTGTACCGGGCTGAGGTTGGCAAAAACCGGTTGTAAATACCAATCGGCCAACACCTTTCTGATCCGCTCCGTGCGGAAACGCTTCGCCCAGGCGGCATCGTGGGCACGCCGCTGGGCACGTAAATCTTCGTTCTCCAGCCCTGGATTACCGCCCTCGATCACAATGCCTTGCAGCCCTTGCGCTTCGCCGCAGCAAGCATGGTACATGGCAATGCGCCCACCGAGTGAATAGCCCACCAGCCAGTAACGCTCAATATTATGCTGTTGCAGCGTGGCGGTGATTTGCCTGCTGACGTCGGCAAAGTCGAGGCAGGATTGATCGGCAGAATCACCATGACCGGGTAAATCAATTGCCAGCGAGGGCCACTGTTCACAGCGCGAGGCGATCACCCGCCACTCATTGTTGTTTCCCAGCAAGCCATGCAGCCAGATCAGCCAAGGGCGTTGGCTTTCGCCTTGTTGTAACACGCGGGAAGCCAGCATCAGTTTGCCCCCATTTTTTGCACCAGATGTTGCAGAGTTTCTGCTCCATCGCTCGGCGGCACCTGCAACTCAATCAGCGTGGCTCCGCTGTGACGCCAGGCCTTTTCCACTGCCTGCTGCAACTGTCCCCAGTTTTCCGGGCAGGCATAATCAAGCTGGAACATGGCTGCCGCCTGGCTGAACTCCACATCCTGCGGCATACAGTAAAACCGCTGGCGCTCAGGTTCCGGCGTTGGCAACAGCGAGAAAATCTGCCCGCCATTGTTATTCACCACGATCAGCACCGTGGGTGCCGAACATTGGCGCAACAGTGCCAGAGCGTTCAAATCGTATAGCGCGGAGAGATCGCCTACCACGGCCAACGTCGGCTTGGCGGTAGCACGCTGGACCCCAGCCGTGGTGGAGATTAAGCCGTCGATACCGCTGGCCCCACGGTTGCTGAACACCGGATAGCCAGCAGGCAACTGGGTTAAGGCATCGATCAGGCGCACAATCAGGCTATTGCCGAGAAACAGCTGGCCGTTCTCCGGCAACAGCTCAGGCAGGCGATGGGCCAGTTGAGCCTCACCAAACCGGTTAACCAGGTATTGCGACGTCGCATCAAGGGCATCATCCGCCAACGCGGACAGATCGCCAGCCCAAGGTGAGCGAGGTTGCGCCGGATGCAGATCGAGCCACTCGCCAACGGTAGAACGAATACGGCGGCCACGATGATGCGCAGGATCGAGACGCCCAGGCAGATCGTCAATCAGCCAGAACTCCTCCGGCTGGCAGCGCTCCTGCCACTGCAACAGGCGTTTTCCCGTTAGACTGCTGCCAAACTGCACCACCAACTGCGCGCTTGCCAACAGATCGCGAGCCTGGGGGTTAGCCAGCCATAAGTCGGCACAGGGCAACGGTTGCCCCGTTTGCGAAAGGGCATCGCCGATCAACGGCCAACCAAGCATGCCCGCCCATTCAGCCAGTTGCACGCCCTCTTCCGCCCCCATCCTGCCAGCGATAATCACGCCGCGCTTCTGCCGCCAGAAAAACCAGTCAGGCTGCTTAATAACCTGATGGGGATCCATTTCACGCAGCCAAGGGTGCGTATCCTGCCACCAGTCCCCTAACTCTGCCGACCACTGCTCATACAGCTGTTCATCTCCGCCATATAACGGCTCCGCAAACGGGCAGTTGATATGCAGGGCACCCTGCCGTAGGCGCGCCATCGCGCTGTCCAAGGTAGATACCAACCAGCGAGCCGGAATATCCGGGCTTGGGCGTGGCAAATCGATGTTCAAGGTGGGGTGGCTCGAGTAGAGGCCGTTTTGGCGGATCGCCTGATTGGCGCCGCAGTTAATCAATTCCGGCGGACGATCGGCGGTGAGAAACACCAGCCGCTCCCCGGTTAGCCCGGCTTCGATCAGGGCAGGATAAAGATTTGCTGCCGCGGTACCCGAGGTGACGATCACCGCCACTGGCTCACGCGTGGCCTTTGCCAGGCCGAGCGCTAAATGGCCCAGGCCCCGCTCATCGAAATGAGTATGACAGACAAAAGCGCGGTTCGCGGCAGCGGCCAACGTAAGAGGCGTGGAGCGCGATCCCGGAGCGATACAGACATGCCGCACTCCATGGCGGACCAGCGTTTCCAGCAACAACGCCGCCCACCGGCGATTAAAAACACTTGTCGACATATTTCGCTCATCAGTAGTAAACAGAGGTTACGCGCCGAAGCCTACCCAAAGGAGGTAGCGAACCGGGGATCATAACTCTGAATTATATAAGTAATTATCTTTACGGCTTTTGCGCTGGCGCAAAAACGCCGTATTTCCCTGTGGCAGGGGGCCTGCAATAAATCAATTTCGACCCACCCATGCCAAATAGCGCCCCAAAATAGAACAAAAAAAGAAACATATAAGACACAACAAGTTTACACACGAAGATCGGCCTGCTCAATGCACCTGCCCAGAATGTTCTGACTGCAACAGAGTGCGTAAGCCCGCCGCCTTGTTTTCGATCTCTTGCCACTCCTGCGCCGGATCGGAACCGGCCACAATCCCCGCACCGGCATACAGCTCAACCCGAGCATCCTCGATCTGGCAGGAACGCAGCGCAACGCAGAACTCAGCCTGTGCCGCAGAAAGATAACCCGCAGAGCCGGCATACCAACCGCGGGAAAAAGGCTCATGCTGGCGGATAAACTCACGCGAGGCCTGGCGCGGCAACCCGGCCACTGCAGCCGTCGGCTGCAGTCTTTGCAGGCAATCGGCATCATCACCCTGGTTCAGTTGCCCTTCAATACGCCGCCGCAGATGCTGTACCTTGCGCAACCGCACCACTTCTGGTGGCAACACATCGACCGCTCTGGCACCGCCTTGCAAACGCTGGCAAATATCATCGACCACCAGCAGGTTTTCCTGTTGGTTCTTGCTGTCTTGCAGCAACCACTGGGCCAGTGCCTGGGCCTGCCGCTCATCGGGATGGTTGGCAACCGTGCCCGCCAACGCTTCGGTCAGCAAATGTTTTCCCTCACGCAGGTACAATCTTTCCGGGCTGGAGCCAAGAAATGCGGAATGTGCATCAAAGCGCAGCATAAAGTGGTAGCATTGGTGATTCACCCTGCGGCTGGCGGCCATCATCGCAGGGGCAAACAACGGACTCTCCAGCGTCAACACTGAGCTGCGCGCCAAGACCACCTTATCCATCTGCTGCCGATTTATCGCCTTCAGCGCATCGCGCAGCATGATTTCCCACCCGGAACGTTCCGGCTGATGCTGCACCGACAGCACTTTCACCTGTAAATTCTCGATCGGTTTGATCACCAGCAGATTTTCAAGCCAGGCAAGCGCCGCTTGGGCGTCATCACTCAATGCCTCTTCAGAAAACAGGTTTAGCGTCAGTTCACATTTGCCTTGGCGATTAAGAATTTCCAGGCGCGGCAAAAACAGCTGGGCGTCACCGTCAAAGGCTGTCAGCCCCCATAAACGGGCCGCAGGATAGGCATTCACGAATGCCTGCGCCATCGAAGGGTGTGAAAACTGCCGCAAAGCGCCGCACACCGCCGCCTCCTGCCGCCCTTCGCGATGACGCCAGTAGAATTGAGGGAACAGCACCTGCGCCGCCAGCCACTCCAGCAGCACATCGCTCAGATGGCCGGGAACCACCAGCGTAAGCTGCCGAAATCCGGCTTCACGGGGAAAGCCGTGCCCAAGCTGCTGACGTAGCCGCCGCAGCAATCCCGAAAGTTGTTCCACTACCACCTCATTAACCAAACGCTATGTGGGGAATTATACGGTAAATCAACCCTCACGGGCGGAAAAAAAGCGCTTATTAACCCATACCTTCCGCCGCTAATTATTTATTAAAATTGAAGTTTAAGATTAAAAAACGACCACACGCGCGCGACGGAACTATACTTAGAAGTCATGTTCCTGCCGCAGTGAAATCTTGTCATATCAAATCGATAGTTAAATCAAGATGTTCACAGCCTCCCAACGGTATTAACCCGCTGTCCTTTGGGTCAGATGTAAGGAGCTTTTTGCGTGAAAGAAATACTTATCAATTGGTTAAAGAAGCAGCGTCGCCGTCCCAAAGTGGCCCGGTTGCCCTTACGGCATAATCGGGCTACTGCAGAAACCCCTCCCGCCAGCAACATCAAGGCAGAGCTGTTTTCGGTCGATCAAATGGAACGCTACGGCCAGCGCCTGGCACGCTCCCATAAACTGGCAACTCATAAAACGCCCTACTATTTGCTCAAACGTCTCGATAACAACGAGCGGGTATTGACGGACAGTTGCCGCAGGTTGAGCAACGATAAGAAAAACACTATGACCCCGGCGGGCGACTGGCTGCTGGATAATTTTTATCTTATCGAGGAGCAGATCCGCGTCGTTCGGCACCATCTGCCGAAAACCTTCGGGCGTGGGCTGCCACAGTTAGCCGCCCCGCACAATTGCCCACGAATTTTCGATATCGCCACCGAAGCTATTGCTCACGGCGACGGGCGATGGGATGCCGAGAGCCTGACGCGCTATATTGCCGCCTACCAAAAAGAGGCCAATCTGACCCTGGGTGAGCTTTGGGCGTTGCCGGGCATGCTGAGGCTGGCGCTGATTGAGAACCTGCGCCGCGTGGCGGTAGAAGTGGCCCAGGCGCAAGAAGAGCGCAGCCTGGCCGATAGTTGGGTGACCAAAATGCTGGAGTCGGCGGAAAACGATCCGGCCAATCTGATCATTGTCATTGCCGATATGGCACGCTCCAACCCGCCCCGCACCAGCGCCTTCGTAGCAGAACTGGTGCGTCGCCTACAGGGGCACGGGACCATGCTGGCGCTACCGCTGACCTGGGTTGAGCAACGCCTGGCCGAAGTCAGCCTGACCTCCGATGAGCTTATCCATCGTTTCAACCAACAACTTGCGGTCAGCCAACTTTCCGTCAGCAACAGTATCGCTGGCCTGCGGCAACTGAGTGAAATGGATTGGGCGGAATTTGTTGAGACCATGAGCAAGGTCGATCAGACGCTGCGCGAAGACCCAACCGGGATTTATCCTTTAATGCATTTCGATACCCGAGACAACTATCGTCATGTGATCGAGAGGCTGGCTCGCCACTGTTCTTATAACGAGGTTGAAGTAGCGCAACACGCTCTGAATATGGCACGGATCGCCGCCGAAGATCCCCGCAACGATCCACGTACTCATCACATCGGCTATTACCTGATTGACCATGGGCGCACGCAGTTAGAACAACAGCTCGACGTTCGGCTTAGCCGTATTACGCGCATCCGCCAGGCGCTCAGCCAATCCCCACTGCTTTCCTGGCTGGGCAGCATCAGCCTGCTCACAACGGCCTGCTGGGCCTTGCTGTTACGCCATGCCCACCAAACCGGGCTCACCTGGGGATTGTTGATCTTGCTGTTCCCCTTGGGGATGGTGCTCGCTCAGTTCGTCATTAGTCTGCTCAGTGAGATCACCACCCGTAGCCGTTCTCCGCAGCCGCTGCCAAGGCTGGATTTTTCCTGTGGTATCCCGGCAGAGTTCCGCACGCTGGTTGCCATTCCTACGCTGATAAGCAGCAAGCCGGGCATTGACCAGTTGATCAACACGCTGGAGGTTTGCTACCTGGGCAATGCCATGAAGCACCTGCATTTTGCCCTGCTCACCGACTTTAATGACTCGCCTCGACAACAACACCCCGACGATGCCGAACTGCTGGCCTATGCCAGCCAAAAGATGAGCGAGCTCAATGCGCAGTATGCCTGCGAAGGGCCAAGCCACTTTTTCCTGTTCCATCGCGATCGCCAATGGAATGAGAAACAGCAGAGCTGGATGGGGTTGGAGCGTAAACGTGGCAAGCTGAACGCGCTGAACGATTGGCTGCGCAACCGTGGCAATGCGTTTACCACCCAGATTGGCCAAGGGCTGGAGGTGCTGAAAAACGTCAAATACGTAATCACCCTGGACAGCGATACCGTGCTACCGCGTGAAACCGCACATCGGCTGATCGCCGCCATGGCCCATCCCCTGAATCAACCCCAGTATGATGCCAAGCTGCAACGGGTGGTGGAGGGTTATGCCATCCTGCAACCCCGCATGGCCGAAGAGATCCCCACTTATGGCCAGAGCCGTTACGCCGCCCTTTGCAGCAGTACGCCGGGCAACGATCCTTATACCCAGATGGCTTCAGATATCTATCAGGATCTGTTTGGCGAAGGCTCGTTTATCGGCAAAGGGATTTATGATGTTGACGTCTTCTCCCACAGCCTGAAGGGCACCTGCCCAGAAAACCTGGTGTTAAGCCACGATCTGCTGGAAGGTTGCTATGCCCGTTCCGGTTTATTGAGCGACGTCTTGCTCTATGAGCAGTATCCGAGCAACTATCTGGTCGATGTTGCCCGCCGCACCCGCTGGATCCGCGGCGATTGGCAGCTATTGAACTGGTTGCTGCCCCGGGTCACCACTGAAGACGGTTCGCGGGCCGCTAACCCATTAAGCCCTTTGTCACGCTGGAAACTGTTCGATAACCTACGCCGCAGCCTGGTAGCCCCCTGCTTCCTGTTGCTGCTGTTCTTTGGCTTAACCTGGCTATCGGATACCGCATACTGGTTGGCGGTGTTCGTCATTATTCTGCTGTTGCCCACGCTGCTGGCGCTGTTGCAGGATGTGGTGCGTAAGCCCCCGCGTCGGCCCGTTATTCAGCACTTACAGCTGGCACTGAAGGGTTCACTGCATCGGCTGTGTCAGATTGGTCTGCGTCTGGCCGAGCTACCTCATGAAGCCTGGTACAGCCTGAAGGCTATTGGCATCACCCTGTGGCGTTTGTTGATCAGCAAACGTAATCTGCAAGAGTGGACCAGCTTCGACCGATCCAAACACCATCTGACCGTCACGCTGGCGAATTTTTACCGCAACCTGTGGATCAACCCGTTTGCTGGCGTTTCATTGTTGCTGTTGGCCGCCTTTTCCAGTCCGATAGCGCTGTTAGCCGCTATCCCGCTAGCCGCCTTGTGGATCCTGTCACCGTACCTGCTTTATTCGCTCAGCCTGGAGCCACAGCGCAGCAAAACAGCCATCGACGATCGCCAGCGCCGCTTCCTACGCCAGAGCAGCCGCGAAACCTGGGAGTTTTTCGCTACCTTTGTCACCCAGCAGGAAAACTGGCTACCGCCGGATAACTACCAGGAAATTCCAGAGCCGGTAGTGGCGCACCGCACGTCACCCACCAATATCGGGCTGGCGTTGTTGGCCGACCTCACCGCCTATGATTTCGGCTATATCACCCTCAGTGCAGCCTTGCAGCGTATTACCCTGACGTTGAATACGCTCGATCGCATGGAGCATTATCGCGGTCACCTGTACAACTGGTACGACACGCGCACCCTGGAGCCCCTGAATCCACGTTATGTTTCAAGCGTGGATAGCGGTAATTTCGCGGGCCACCTGCTGACCCTCAGCTCTGGCCTGCCAGCATTGACTATGCAGCCAGTTATCGAACCAGCCCGCATTCTGGCCGGAGTGGAAGATACGTTGCTGATACTGGAGCAGCACTGGGGTAACGCCGCACCGAAAGGATTAACCAAGCTGCGTAAACACTGGGAACAGGCGCAAAACGCCCATCCGGCGGCACTACAGGCTGAACTCAATGAAATGCGTAACCACTGTAACGGATTGCAGGAACCTGCTCTGCAACAGGGCGACGAGGTCAAACGCTGGGCCGGTAACCTGCACCAGCAGCTCAACGATCTGTGCACCGAATGGGCATTATGGTTTAGCTGGCTGAGCGACAGCATGCCGGAGCTGGAACAAATCCCTAGCTTGCATTGGTTGGCCAACCCACCTGAACGGCTAACGCTGTCGACTGAACAGCAAACACAGTTGGATGCCGTGCAGCAGTTGGCAGCGGAACGCCTCGAACAGTTGGCGCAGTTGGCACGGCGCCTGACAGCAATGGCGCAAATGGACTTCAGCTTCCTGTATGACGAAGCCACCCATTTACTGACCGTCGGTTTCAACTGCGATCAAAACCGTGCCGACAGTGGTAAATACGATCTGCTGGCCTCGGAAATCCGCCTGACCAACTATGTAGCGATTGCCACCAACCAAATTCCGCAACGTAGCTGGTTTGCGTTAGGCAGGCTGTTTACGGTGATCGACAAGGAGCCAGCGCTGATGTCCTGGAGCGGCTCAATGTTTGAATACCTGATGCCGCAACTGGTGATGCCGGCCTATCCCGATACGTTGCTGGTGCAAATGTGCCGCTCTGCAGTCGAGCGGCAAATTGCCTGGGGCAAGGAGCGCGGTGTACCGTGGGGGATTTCCGAGTCCGGTTACTTCGGCTTTGACGCTTTGCAAAACTACCAGTATCACGCCTTTGGTGTGCCGGGGTTAGGGCTGCGGCGTGGGCTGGGTGACGACATGGTGATCGCCCCTTACGCCACCATGATGGCGCTGATTGTCGATCCGGACAGTGCCTGCAGCAACCTGGTGGAGCTGGAAAAAAACGGTGCCAAGGGCCGTTATGGCTTCTATGAAGCGCTGGACTACACCACTTCACGCCTCAGCCGGGGGCAGTTGTATGTCATCGTTCGTTCCTATATGGCTCACCACCAGGGGATGAGTTTCCTGGCGCTGTCACACCTGCTGCTGGATGCACCGATGGTGAAACGCTTTGCCAGTTACCCCGCCTTCCAGTCAACCCGCTTGCTGTTGCAGGAACGGGTGCCTGATGCGGTTGAGCTGTACAGCACCCGCCGCCACTTCGAAACCCATGACGGCGCGATTACACCGGCCAGCTTCGCCGCGCGTGAGTTCACCCGTGTGGATACACCGATCCCGGAAGTACAGCTGCTGTCGAATGCCAACTACCATCTGATGATCACCCAAACCGGCGGCAGCTACAGCCGCTGGCAAAATCTGGCGCTGACCCGCTGGCGTGAGGATGCCACCTGCGATAACTGGGGCGCATTCTGCTACCTGCGCGATCCGCAAACCGGTGAAGTGTGGAGCAATACCTGGCACCCTACCGGCGACACCGAGAAAGGCGGCTATCGCGCCGTCTTCAACGATGCCGGGGCAGAATTCCAACGCAAGCAGGGGCTGCTGTCGGTGAAAACCCAGGTGGTGATCTCCCCTGAGGACGACATCGAACTGCGGCGCTTAACCTTGGTGAACCGGGGCAAACAGCCGCGGACCATAGAGATCACCAGCTATGCTGAAGTGGTGCTGGCCCCGGCCAGCAACGATTTGGCCCACCCGGCGTTCAGTAATCTGTTTGTCCAAACCGAGCTGTTGCAGGAACAGGATGCCATTCTGTGCCATCGCCGCCCGCGTGAGCCGAAAGAAAAATCGCCGTGGTTGCTGCATATGATGTCGGTCCAAGGTTCCAGCAGCAAAACGTCCTTTGAAACCGACCGGGCCAAGTTTATCGGCCGTGGCCGCACGGCAGCCAACCCGCAGGCGCTATATCAGAATCAACCCCTGACCAATAGCGCTGGGCCGGTGATCGATCCGATCATCGCCATCCGTCAGCGGATCCGGCTGGAACCCAACGTGCCGCTGACGCTGGATATCTTCTACGGCGTGTGTGAAGACCGCGCCACCAGCCTGGCGATGTTGGAGAAGTACCGCGACCGCCATATGGCCGACCGTATTTTCGAACTCGCCTGGTCGCACAGTCAGGTGGTGTTGCGCCAGTTAAACGCCAACGAAGAAGACGCCAATCTGTTTAACCGCCTGGCCAGCGCGGTGGTGTTCCCGGCGCAGGAAATGCGTGCCGCCAGCAATGAAATCATCAATAACCGCCGCGGACAGTCCGGCCTGTGGGGCTATTCGATTTCCGGCGATCTGCCGATCGTGCTGCTGTCCGTCACCGACATTGAGAATATCGGGCTGGTGCAACAGCTCATTCAGGCACACAACTACTGGCGACTGAAAGGATTGCTGGTCGACCTGGTGATCCTCAATGAGGATTCCGGTGGTTACCGGCAAGATCTGCAAAATCGGATCATGGGGCTGATCGCCGCCGGGATGGAGTCTTCCCTGACGGACAAACCCGGAGGGATCTTCGTACGCTCCAGTGAACATATGTCACCGGAGGATCACACCTTGCTGCTGAGCGTAGCGCGGATCTATCTGGATGACCGCCGCGGTGGCCTGACGGAGCAACTCAACCAAAGGTTGCAACTGCCGCAAACGCTGCAACAGCCATTGGGGCCGCCGACTGCCTCCTCCAAACTGGCGACCATGGCCAATTTACCGCGTAATCTGCATTCACCGCAGTTGCCGATCATTGACAAGCTCCAGTTCTACAACGGGTTTGGCGGATTCTCGGAGGATGGTAGCGAATATGTGATCGCCATGAACGAAAGCAAGGTGACGCCGGCTCCGTGGTCAAACGTTATCGCCAACCCGATGTTCGGCTCGGTGATCTCTGAAAGCGGCCAAGCCTACACCTGGTATGAGAATGCGCATGAATACCGCCTGACGCCTTGGGATAACGATCCGGTCAGCGATCGCAGCGGCGAGGCTTTCTATCTGCGTGATGAAGAAAGTGGTCACGTCTGGTCACCAACGCCGCTGCCCGCCCGTGGGCGCGGCCATTACCTGACGCGTCACGGTTTTGGTTACAGCGTGTTTGAACACCGGGAAGGCGGTATCGACAGCCAGTTGACGATGCTGGTTGCCAAAGACGCCCCGGTAAAACTGTTCCTGCTGACGCTCACCAACACCTCTGGCCGTACGCGTAAGCTTTCGACTACCGGCTATGCCGAGCTGATCCTCGGTGATTTACGCCAGAAATCGGCCATGCACGTGGTCACCCGCGTAGCCACCCCGCCTGGCGGCTGTGGCATCCTCGCCACCAACCATTACACCAGCAGCGGATCGCCACGTACTGCGTTCTTCGGCGTTACCGGAGTCCATTGTTCGGTCACTGGCGATAGGCGGGAATTCATTGGCCGTAACGGTTCGTTGGCCGCTCCTGCCGTGCTTAAGCTGCGGCGGTTATCCGGCAAGACCGGTGCCGGGTTGGATCCCTGTGGCGCGGTGCAATCCGCCATCAGCATGATCGATGGCGATCAGCGCAGCTTTGTGTTTGTGCTTGGCCTGGGACAAGATGGCGACGAAGCCGAATCCCTGCTGCGCCAGTACCTCAACGAGGAGGCTTTGCAACACGAATTGCAGCAGGTCGATGCCCATTGGGACAAGATCCTCAACAAGGTGCAGATCGGTACGCCTCATCCAGCGGTTAACCTGCTGGCTAACGGCTGGTTGCTGTATCAAACCCTCTCCTGTCGCATTCACGCACGCAGCGGTTATTACCAGTCCGGCGGCGCATTTGGCTTCCGCGATCAGCTCCAGGATACCTTGGCCCTGACGCATGCCTTGCCTGAGCGGATGCGTGAGCAGATCCTGCTGTGTGCTTCGCGCCAGTTTGTTGAAGGCGACGTTCAGCACTGGTGGCATCCACCACAGGGCAACGGGGTGCGCACCCGCTGCTCCGATGATTACCTGTGGTTGCCGTTGGCGATTTGCCACTACCTCGACGCGACGGACGACTCATCGATCCTCGAAGAACAGGTGGGTTATCTGGAGGCCCGTATACTGGCACCAGGTGAGGAGTCTTCTTATGAACAGCCGGGCATCAGCCCGAAACAGGAAAGCCTGTATCTGCACGGGGCCAGGGCGCTGAAGCATGGCCTGACCTTTGGCGAGCATGGCTTGCCGCTAATGGGGGCCGGTGACTGGAACGACGGCATGAACATGGTGGGATTGGAAGGCAGAGGCGAGAGCGTTTGGCTGGGCTTCTTCCTGTTCTATATTCTGCAACGCTACGGCAAACTGGCCACCCACCGCGGCGATCTGGAGCTGGCGGAACTGTGCCGCGAGGAAGCAGAAAAACTGCGCGCCAACCTGCACAATAACGCCTGGGATGGCGAATGGTATCGCCGTGGTTACTTCGATAGCGGAGAACCCCTGGGTTCACACCAAGCGGCGGAATGCCGCATTGATGCCATAGCCCAGAGTTGGTCGATCCTTTCCGGTGCGGGTGACAAAGATCGCAGCGCACAGGCAATGCAATCTCTGGATAAGCACCTGGTGGACGACCAGGCCGGCATCATCAAACTGCTGACCCCACCTTTTGACGGCAACGGCCCGAACCCTGGCTACATCCGGGGTTACCTGCCCGGCGTGCGGGAAAACGGCGGTCAATACACTCATGGGGCGGTATGGGCGGTGATGGCGTTCGCCGAGATGGGCAATATCGAGCGCGCCTGGGAATTGATGGCGCTGATTAACCCCATCAACCACAGCCTGGATAGCACCGCAGCGGAACGCTACAAGGTCGAACCTTATGTCGCCACTGCCGATATTTACGCGGTCGCCCCGCACGTTGGGCGTGGGGGATGGAGCTGGTATACCGGCTCGGCGGGCTGGATGTATCGGTTGATCGTCGAGTCGCTGTTGGGGCTAAAACGCCACGGCAATACGCTTTCCATCCACACCCGCTTACCGGCAGATTGGCCGCCGGTCACCCTAACGTACCGTGAAGGGGAAAGCGAATATCACTTCACCCTACGCCAAGGGGAAGGTGAAACGCAGGTGATTATTGATGGTGTGTTGCAGCAGGAAGCGGTGATTAACTTGGCTGATGAGGCTAAAACCTACCAGGTGGAGGTAATTCTGGGAAAGCAATAAGGGACACAGTAGCTAAATAGCGGTGTTTAATACCGCTACACCCGAAGCTTGAGACAGGAGGGAGTCATTGCAGGTTAGCCGACCGTTAAGCGCAGGGATGCGCGATTGCGAGCCCCCAGGGACGGGTTTACGGCGTGTCGGCGTTCTGCATGACTCCTTCCTGTAACACTATTCGGCAGCTACCGCTGCTCATTGGTGTTACTTACGGGCCAGCAATAGCCCAAGCACCAAACCTACTGTGGCACCAATGCCGACACTGTGCCAAGGTTTGCCACGGACATAGTCATCGGCGCGACATGCCACCTCTTTCGCCCGCACGTAGTAACACTCCGAGCTATTCGCCAGGCGCGACTTTACGTCTTTTAGCGCCCGCTCGGCATGGGATTTGATATCCGTATAGGCCTGATCGGCTCGATCGCCAGAGTAATCCAACACGTCTTGTAGCGTGTCGCTCAGCATTCTCAGATCGTCATCCAGCGTCGTTTGGTTCTCGTCTCGGTTTTTCGCCATCTTTAAGCTCTCCGTTAGTAGTCAATTCAACGTTGCTTAGCCATCAACAACCCTTGGTCGTAGTCCCATGGTAGGACACGACCTGAATACACGCCATCGGAATGTTGATGAAAAAGGAGGCAGGACAAGAAACTGACGCCCTTTCAGGCGTCAGTGGAAGCCTGTTTGGCCAGCGCTACAGAGGGGGATTTACGGCGTGCGGCCAGCCACAAGCCACTGTTTTTCATAGCGTAGCCAAACAATAGCCCGACCAGCAGTGAGGCTGTGATCAATGGCCAGTTACCGTCACAGGCGAAGGTGGCGCAGGCACCGATAAAAGTCCCGGGAACAAAACCAAGCCATTGCTGTTTGGCCTGAATGCACATCAGGAAGGCGACAACGCCAGTCAGCAGGTAGCCCAGAATGCTCCAGGCGGGTTCCAACGCGCTGCCGTGAATAATGACCATCGCCCAGAACACGCCGCTCATACAGGTCAGTGTGCTGATCGCCAGGCCCTTTAGGCCACCTTGCGGGCAGGCAAAATAGGCCGTGCAGCCAAGAAAGCCCGCCCAACTGATTAGCCCAAGGCTGATGGCAACCCAGCCCCATACTCCGGAGAGAATACCGGTAGTTACCGCAATGGCAAAAATGACGTTCATAATCCTGATCCGCTAAAAATAATCCACCTAGTTTACGCGAAACCAGACCGTCATATGTGATAAAAATCACATATAAAATGCAATTTGATATATGAAAATCACAACAATGAGATTTTAATCACAAAAATAGCGTGTTTTTTCATCATGCAAGGCGTGAATACCTGTAGCCACATTACTGAGTTAACGCGGTAATACCGATCTACCATCGACCTGCAACGTTAAAAATAACCAGGTTCAGCGCGGGAAGCCCACTCGCGTAACCCATATGCCCAACCCTACACACACCATGGCGCTGACCAGAAATAGCAGGTTAACCGCCAGTTGCAGGCTGGCATGATCGATGATACTGCCAAGCAAAATGGGCACCCAGTTGGCAACATAAGCAATCACATAGAACAGTGAGATCAGGCGTGCATGGCTGGCTTTGGGTGAAATCAGGTTAACCAGTGTCGCACTGCCGACAAAGATGGCTCCGTAAGCATAACCGGCAATAACCATCCCCGCAGCGGCCAGCCCCAGCGAATGGATCTGAATGGCTTCGGCAAATACCACCACCGCTAACGCCTGTGCCAGGCAGCCAAACATCAGCGAATGCCGCGCATTAATTTGGCGGCTCAGGATCTGGCTGGCTCCGGCAATCAGCAGGTAGACCGCAATCACGTAGCCGAAACTGCTGCGGTTTTGCATGCCCAACAGCGTTTCCGCCACGTTGGGGCCGATAGCCAGAATGCTGGCAGCCAATGCCCAGCAGATAAATAGCGCACCGGCACACACCAAGAATCGGCTCCCGGTCGCACGCAGGCCCGCAGCCAAGGTATTTTCCCCTGCCCCTGCCTCCTCTGCCAAACTGACGCTAGCTTTGACCACTACGCGCGCAGGCCAGCTCAGCATAATCCCCAAAGCGGCCATCGTTGCTACCACCATGATGATCACAAACGGCATTGAGGTGGTATGAAAACCGGTCTGCAACGCTATACCGCTAAAAATCGGCCCCAATGCCAACCCGGCAGTAAAGGACAGGGTAGCAATTAACGCCGCCTGCTTGCCGCCGTCCGCTGGGCCAAAACGCACCAACGCAATATTTGCCGCACCGGTCAACGCCCCTGTGCCTACCCCGGCCAGCAAGCGAGCCATCAGCAGCAGAGAAAATGAATCGGCCAGGGCAAAAAGCAATGCCCCCAGCAACACCACCAGTAGCGCCGGGACGATCATGCTGCGTAAATCTTTTACCTTGCCAGCCAGGTTGCCCACGGCGAACAGGGAAATCAGTACGCCAGCAGCATAGGCCCCGTAGATCAGGGTCAAGCTGACCGACGTCAGTGCCAGTTGCTGTTGGTACAAGGGATAAAGCGGCGTTGGCGCACTGCTGTTGAGCAGTGCCGACATCAATGCCAGTGCCAGAAACAGCACAATGGCTCCAGCCGAGGAAGTCGTATTGGCTCGCGCGGTTTTATCAGCGGCTACACCGTCGGTCATGATTTTCTCCCTAAATACGCAGGCAAATCACCTCACCCGCAAAATATCAGGCGCTCATCATACCGTTCAGAGCTGACCGCCCAAACCACCAACAATGCAGCACTATGATGCATTGTTGCAGGTGGCCGGCGGCAAAATCACACCGAAGCCGTTGCTACCTTTTTAGCGGGTGCACGGCGCAAAATGGCCAACGCTCCGGAAAGGATGATCAGCACCATGCCCGCCGCGGCAATAAACGACAGGGTCTGGGCAAAAATCAGGTAGCCTAGCAGCGTGGAGAAAATGATCGTGCTGTAGGAAAGAATGCCGACGGTGACCGCATTGCCACCGCCATAGGCGCGGGTCATGGTGATCTGCCCCAGGCTGCCGAATACACCGATAGCGCAGACGTAAAGCAAACTGGTCGCATCCAACGCCGCGAATCCGACAATCGAACTCATCACCACGCCGAACAAGGTTCCGACCAGCGAGAAGTAAAACACCACACGCAGCTCAGGCTCCCCGGTACGCACCAGTTTGCCGACGTTGAAATAGGCCAACGCCGTCAGCAACCCAGACAGCAGGCCAATCAGGGTGGCGGTATATTCCCCGCTCGGTACATCTGGACGCAACAGGATCAGGATGCCCACAAAGCCCAGCAGCACCGAGAACAGCAACCTGCCGGTCAGTTGACCTCTGGCCGTGACGAAGGTGATCACCGATTGGAAAATCGGATTGGTATAGCCCAGCGTGGTTGCGGTGGCGATAGGCAGATGGATCAGCGCATAGAAGCCGCAATACATGGCCGCATTGCCAATCGCGGCACGCTTCATGTGCAAGCCAAGATGGCGGGTACGAAAACCGATATTTTTGATTTTTATCAGCGCCGCCACGATGGCCACGTTGATCAGAGAGCGGTAAAAAATAATATCGAAGAAACCGACCTTGGCCGAAGCCAGTTTGATGCAGGCCCCCATCAGCGCGAAGAACACGCTGGCAGCGACCATCCATAAAGCAACCATGATTTCCCCAGAATGCGGCCCAGCCGGCCTGCAGATAATCCCTTGCTCGGCGGCTTTCACCGTCGGAAATGTGTTAGCGACACCAACCAAGAATACCAGTATTTTTGCGCAAAATGGATTGCCTGCTACAAATAAGCTTGCTCCACAACCTCACGCAGATGCATTTACTTACCGCTTACCAGATAATAACTCTCTCAACCGCCGCTGGCGGTCAAAATAAATCGGATGCCACCAAGGACACTGCACAATGAATTGGGATGATGCACGCTTCTTCCTGGCGGTGGCACGCTGCGGTACGTTACGCAAGGCCGCCCATGAGCTTCACGTCGATCAAGCTACCGTTGGGCGGCGGATCACCGCTTTCGAACAGGCGTTGGGTTCAAAGCTGTTTATTCGCACGCCAAAATCCTTCTCGCTCAGCCCGCTGGGTGAAGCCATGCTGGCAGAAGTGCTGGCGATGGAAAATGCGGTTCAGGCTATCGCTCGTAAAGCCAGCAGCGGCGATCAAAGCCTGGCGGGCGAGGTGCGCATTGCCACCACCGATACCTTGGCCGAGGCCTTTGTGATACCGGCACTGAAACGGCTGCGCGAGAAATACCCGCATATCACCATCACGCTAGTGACGGCACTCAATATCTCCGACATCTCCTATCGCGGAGCCGATCTGGCTATCCGTGGTGCTCGCCCTGAATCTGATGAACTGGTCATCAAACGTCTGGCAACTATTGAGATGGGATTATATGCCACGCAGGGTTACCTGGACCAACACGGAACGCCGAGTAAAGGCGACCATCTGCGCGGCCACGATTTGCTGATGTTCCCACGCGACCTGGTGCCGCGCCATTGGGAAAACTTCGGCGGCGAAGCGCTAAATGAGCCAAATGTGGTGCTGCAATGCAACTCACAGCTGTTACTGCGTTCGGCAACGCGCAACGGATTGGGCATCGGCCTGCTCTCTTGCTTCCTGGCCGATAGCGATCCCGATCTGGTGCGTATCCTCCCGGAGAATCAGGACTGGGTAGATATCTGGCTGGTGTTACATCCGGATCTGCAACACACGGCAAGAATACGCGCGGTAGTTCAAGAACTGGAAGACTCGTTTAACAGCGTCTAACCCACAAAAAACAAGGGCCGCCATTTGGCGACCCTTGTTGTCTAGCTCGAGATCAATCAGAACATCGGCTGTGCCATCTGCACCAGCGTGATCAGCGGCTGCGGGTAGATACCCAGCAACAGCACCAACGCGGCAGAGATCAGCACCACCACACCACCGGCGGTCAACGCCCAGTTGTTTGGCGTATCACGAACCAGCGTTTCAGGCGCACTGAGGAACAGGCTGACGGTCACACGCAGGTAGTAGTACAAACCGATCGCACTACCCAGCACTACGGCACCGGTCAACCACCACAGGTGAGCACTGACGCCCATCGCAATCACGAAGAACTTACCGATAAAGCCCAGCGTCATCGGAATACCGGCCAGGGACAGCATCATCACCGTCATCACCGCTGACAGGATTGGCTTGTGCCAGAACAGGCCGCGATAGGAGAACAGCGAGTCGGCGTCCGGGCCACGGTACGGGCTGGACATCAGGCTAACCACACCGAAGGCACCCAGGCTGCTGAACAGGTAACCGGCCAGATAAACCCCGGCGGTTTCCAGCGACAGCTGGTGGGTTTGCACCGCAACCAGCGCCACCAGCAGATAACCCAAGTGAGCGATCGAGGAGTAACCCAGCAGTCGCTTGATGTTGGTCTGGCTGATCGCCATCAGGTTACCGAACAGGATCGAGCAGACGGCGATGATAGACAACACCATCCGCAGCGCTTCGTTGTCCGCAGCCGGTGCGTACAGGAACAGACGCATCACGACGGCGAAGATCGCAATCTTGCTGGCAGTAGCCAGGAAGGTTGAGACCGGCGCTGGCGCCCCTTGATACACATCCGGCGTCCACAGTTGGAAAGGTACCAGGGAGAGTTTGAAGCCCAGACCGACGATCATCATGCCCATGCCTGCCAGGATCAGCGGCTGATGCATCATGTTCTCCTGCATGCTCTTGCCCAGGCCTGCCAGTGACAGGTCACCGGATTCGGCATACAGCAGCGCCATGCCGAACAGCAGGAAGCTCGAGGCCGCCGCAGACAGCACCATGTACTTGATGGCCGCTTCCAGCGAACGCTTCTGGCGATAGGCATAACCTATCAGACCAAACAGCGGCAGCGAGATCAGCTCAATACCCAGGAACAGTGAAGCCAGGTGGTTGGCGCTCGCCAGCAGAATGCCACCCATGGTAGCAATCAGCACCAGCAGGTAGAACTCTTCGCGGTTATCCGGGTAACCCACCAGCCATGGATAGGCGAAGGTACAGGTTGCCAGACTTGCCAGCACCACCAACCCGGTATAGAACATCGAGTAACCGTCAACCCGCACCAGCGGGGTGACGTCCATTGGGCCTACCTGGCCAACAAAGTAGAGTGAAAGCAGCGCCAGGTTAAGACCGATCACTGTCAGGGTGGCGTTGATAAAGTGGTCGCGTCGCCACGCAATGCACAGCATCACAACCACCACCGTCAATCCGACGATCAACAGCGGTAACAGTGCGATCAGTTGTTGAGGAGTTATTGTCATGGCGAATTACGGCCTTGTTGTTGAAATTGCTGAAACTGACGGACCAAACCAGTGTTGCACGTTGCTCATCGCCGCACTTGAGGTATCGAGGATTGGCTGAGGATAAACACCCAGCAGCACCAGCAGTACCACCAACAGCAGAATGATAAACAGTTCACGTGCGGTCATGCCCGGCAACGGTTGATCAGATTTCGGGGTGCCGTAGTAGGCACGCTGCATCATGATCAACGAGTAAACCGAAGCAAACACCAGACCGAAGGTAGAAATCACGGTGATCACCGGCACAACCTGGAAGCTGCCGAACAGGATCATGAATTCACCGACGAAGTTACCGGTACCCGGCATCCCCAGGGTTGCCACCGCGAAGAACAGCGACAGCGCAGGAAGGTACTTGATACGTCCCCACAGGCCGCCCATCTGACGCATATCGCGAGTATGCAGACGTTCGTACAACTGGCCACAGATGATGAACATACCGGCGGCAGACAAGCCGTGGGCGATCATCTGGATCACTGCGCCCTGGTAAGCCAACTGGCTACCGGTGTAGATGGCGATCAGTACGAAGCCCATATGGGAAACGGAGGTGTAGGCAATCAGACGTTTGATATCGGTCTGCGCGAACGCCATCCAGGCACCGTAGAAGATACCAATCACACCCAGCCACATGGCGATAGGGGCAAACTCGGCGGACGCGTTCGGGAACAGCGGCAGGCTGAAACGCAGCAGGCCGTAGGCCGCCGTCTTCAGCAAGATCCCCGCCAGGTCGACAGAACCCGCCGTTGGTGCCTGGCTATGCGCATCCGGCAACCAGCCGTGCAATGGCACCACCGGCATTTTCACCGCAAATGCGATAAAGAAGCCCAGCATCAACATGTATTCAACGTTGTGCGACATCGGGGTTTTCAGCAGATCTTCGTAGTTGAAGGTCCACACACCGGTCGCATTGTAGTGCACGAATACCAGACCCAGGATCGCAATCAGCATCACCAGACCGCTGGCCTGGGTATAGATGAAGAACTTGGTTGCTGCGGTGATACGGGTTTTACCATCCGATGCCTTATGACCCCACAAGGCGATCAGGAAGTACATCGGCACCAGCATCATTTCCCAGAAGAAGAAGAACAGGAACAGGTCGATGGCCAGGAACACGCCGATCACGCCGCCCAGGATCCACAACAGGTTCAGGTGGAAGAAGCCCTGATACTTCTGGATTTCACGCCAGGAACAGAGGATCGCCAGCACGCCCAGGAAACCGGTCAGCACTACCATCAGCAGTGACAGGCCGTCCAGCGCCAGGTGAATGCTGATGCCAAAGCGCGGGATCCACGGCAACATAAACTCAGACTGCCACTGCGGCACGCCCTGCGGTTTTATCAACGAATAGCCCCCCTGCAACCACAGTTGCAGAGAAAGCGCCAACGTCAGCCCCATTGCGATCAACGCTATCCAGCGCGGCGCCTTAGTACCGAAACGCTCGCACTGCCAGCACAGCAGACCGCCGATAAAGGGGATAAGAATTAGCCAAGGTAATAGCATGGCGTTTTGTGTCCCTTATATGAATAATCTAAAAAACTTGTATCGGGCCCTTGTTCGACAAGGGCCGAACCCAAAATGCGTCTGTTTAAATTATTCAGTTAAACCAAAATCAACAGAGCCAGTACCAGCACTGCACCCACACCCATAGACGCGATATACCAGCGGATCTGACCGTTCTCACTCACCGTCAGGCCACGGTTCCCCCAGCGGGAGAACAGCGCAGGCAGATTCATCAGCGAGTTCAGCGGATCGCTTTGCAGCAGCTTGGCGATGCCCAGGTATGGCTTGACGAACACTTTGTCATACAGCCAGTCGAAGCCCCAGGCATGGAACCACCAGGTCGAGAAGAAACGACCCGGAGCGCTGTTCGCGATGCTGTTTACCAGGCGACGTTGGCCCAGCCACAGCGCAGCTGCCAGCAGGATCCCGACGATAGCGACCACGCCAGAGGCGATCTCCAACGTCAGAACGCTGCCGTGTGCCAGTTCAGTGGTTTCCGGCAGTACACCCTGCAACGGCGGTACAATCATCGCGCCGACGAAGGTGGACAGCACCATCAGAACCAACAGTGGCAGGTGGTGAGTAATACCTTTGCCCGCATGCGCTTTGATTTTCTCTTCGCCGTGGAACACGATGAAGATCATGCGGAAGGTATACAGTGAGGTCATGAATGCACCAATCAGACCGGCAATCATCAGGTTGACGTGGCCGTTCGCCATAGCGCCCGCCAGGATTTCATCCTTACTGAAGAAGCCCGCGGTGACGATAGGCAGAGCAGACAGCGCCGCGCCCCCCACCAGGAAGCATACATAGACCAGCGGAATGCTCTTGCGCAGGCCACCCATCTTGAAGATGTTCTGCTCATGATGACAGGCCAGGATCACCGAACCGGAGGACAGGAACAGCAGCGCCTTGAAGAACGCATGAGTCATCAGGTGGAAGATGGCCGCATCCCATGCCTGCACACCCAGTGCCAGGAACATATAGCCAATCTGGCTCATGGTGGAGTAGGCAAGTACGCGTTTGATGTCGGTCTGCACCAGCGCGGCAAAGCCCGCCAGCAGCAGCGTAACGCCACCAACGATACCGACCAGATTCAGCACTTCCGGCGTCATCAGGAACAGGCCGTGCATACGGGCAATCAGGTAGACACCTGCGGTAACCATGGTTGCCGCGTGGATCAATGCAGATACCGGGGTTGGACCCGCCATCGCATCTGCCAGCCAGGTTTGCAACGGCAACTGAGCCGATTTACCGACCGCGCCACCCAGTAACATCAGGGTTGCCCAGGTCAACGCCGTATCGCCAACCGCCAGTTTCTGCGGAGCCAGCACCATCAGTTCACGGATGTTCAGCGTACCCAGCTCGTGGTACAGGATGAACAGCGCAATGGCCAGGAACACGTCGCCCACGCGGGTTACGATGAAGGCTTTCATGGCCGCCGCGCCGTTGGCCGGATCTTTGTAGTAGAAGCCGATCAACAGGTAGCTGCACAGGCCCACGCCTTCCCAACCCAGGTACATCAGCAGCAGGTTGTCTGCCAGTACCAATACCACCATGCTGGCGATAAACAGGTTGGTGTAAGCGAAGAAGCGGGAGTAGCCCTCTTCACCACGCATGTACCAGGAAGCATACATGTGGATCAGGAAACCAACGCCGGTGACCACCGACAACATGGTCAGCGACAGGCCGTCCAGCACCAGGGTGACGCCGACGTTGAAGTCGCCAACGCTCATCCAGCTCCACAGGCTTTGCTCGTACAACTGCACGCCAGCGGCTTTTTGACCCAGAAAATCGATCGCCACATACACTGTGACCAGTGCCGCCAGGCCAATCGACCCTACGCCAACGGTAGCCGAGGTGTTTTCAGACCAGCGGCCACGGGAAAATGCCAACAGCAGGAACCCGATCAGCGGTAGCAGAATAGTTAAATATAATAGGTTCATCCGCGCATCTCACTGACAGTGTCAATATCCAGGGTATGCCGACGACGGTAGAGCTGTAGCAGCAACGCCAGGCCGATACTGGCCTCGGCTGCCGCCAGACTGATGGCCAGGATGTACATCACCTGCCCGTCGGTCTGGCCCCAATAGCTACCCGCCACGATAAACGCCAACGCCGCAGCGTTGATCATCACTTCCAGACTGATCAGCATAAACAGCAGGTTACGGCGTAACATCAAGCCGGTCAGCCCCAGGACGAACAGGATCGCCGCCAGGATCAGCCCATGTTGAAGAGGGATCATGCTTGCTCCTCCGATTTTCTTTTCGCCATTTCGCTGCTTGCCGGGGTATTACTGAACACTTCACCCGGTTTGTGCTCACGACCAATGTGGAAGGCAACGACCAGGCCCGCCAACAGCAGCATTGAAGCCAGCTCAACCGCCAGCACGTAAGGACCAAACAGGCTGATCCCGACCGCTTTGGCGTCCACCATCTCACCGGTGATACCCTGATCGGACACGCTGCGGATCGCCACAATCAGCACCACCAGCAAGATCAGTGACAGCAGACCAGGGCCAATCCAGACGGAAGGCTTCAGCCAGTCGCGCTCTTGCTGCTGCACCGCGTTACCGAGGTTGAGCATCATGACCACGAACACGAACAGCACCATAATGGCACCGGCGTAGACGATGATTTCCAGAGCACCCGCAAAGTAGGCACCCAGTGAGAAAAAGACTGCCGAGATCGCCAGTAAAGAGACGATCAGATACAGCAGCGCATGCACAGGATTGGTATGCGAAATGACGCGAATGGTCGCGATAATCGCAATGAACCCTGCCAGATAAAAGGCAATTTCCATGCTTGCTGGCTCCTTAAGGCAACAGACCTTTGACGTCGATCGGTTTGGCTTCGTTTTCGGCTTCGCCTTTGGCTTTGCCGTCAATCGCCATACCGGCCATCCGGTAGAAGTTATATTCCGGATATTTACCCGGCCCCGAGATCAACAGATCTTCTTTTTCGTACACCAGATCCTGGCGCTTGAACTCACCCATTTCGAAATCCGGCGTCAGCTGGATCGCGGTGGTTGGGCAAGCCTCTTCGCACAGACCGCAGAAAATGCAGCGTGAGAAGTTGATGCGGAAAAACTCCGGATACCAGCGGCCATCTTTCTGCTCTGCTTTTTGCAGGGAGATACAGCCAACCGGGCAGGCAACCGCACACAGGTTACAGGCCACGCAGCGCTCTTCACCGTCCGGATCGCGCGTCAGCACGATGCGGCCACGATAGCGCGGCGGCAGGTAAACCGGTTCTTCCGGATACATCTGGGTTTCGCGTTTGGCGAAGGCGTGCAGGCCAATCATCCAAAGGCTGCGCACCTGGGTGCCAAAACCAACCACTAACTCTTTCAATGTCATGGTTTATTCACCCCTTATTGAGCGTTGTACAAAATGACCGCGGCGGTTGCCAGCAGGTTCAGCAGCGTCAACGGCAGGCAAATCTTCCAGCCGAATGACATCACCTGGTCATAACGCGGACGCGGCAACGAAGCACGGATCAGAATGAACATCACCATGAAGAAAGCCGTTTTCAGTGCGAACCAGATGAATGGCGGCAGGAATGGCCCCTGCCAACCGCCGAAGAACAACGTCACAATCAGGGCGGACACGGTCACGATACCGATGTATTCCCCCACGAAGAACAGACCGAATTTCATGCCGGAATATTCAATGTGGTAACCGTCGGCCAGTTCCTGCTCGGCTTCCGGCTGGTCAAATGGGTGGCGGTGACATACCGCCACACCGGCAATCGCAAAGGTAATGAAACCAAAGAATTGCGGAATGACGTTCCAGATGTGCGCCTGTGATTCAACAATCGCCTGCATGTTGAACGAGTCGGCTTGCGCCACCACGCCCAACACGGACAGGCCGAGGAACACTTCGTAGCTCAGGGTTTGTGCCGAAGCACGCATCGCCCCTAACAGCGAGTATTTGTTGTTACTGGACCAGCCGGCGAACAGCACGGCATACACCGCCAGGCCAGCCATCATCAGGAAGAACAGAATACCGATGTTGAGATCGGCCACCGACCAGGTCGGGCTGACCGGCACGATGGCAAAGGCCAACAGCAGCGAGGTAAAGGCAATCACCGGGGCCAGCGTAAAGATCATGCGGTCGGCGAAGGTCGGAACCCAGTCTTCTTTGAAGAACATTTTGATCATGTCGGCGACCAGCTGCAGCGAACCGCCCCAGCCGACACGGTTTGGTCCGTAACGGTTCTGGAACAGCCCCAGCAGACGGCGTTCGCCGAAGCTCATAAACGCCCCGCAGGTGACCACGACCAACAGGATCACCACCGCTTTCAACACGGCGATCAGGATGTCGATCACCTCAGGTGTCAACCAGCTCATAGTGCCGCCTCCCGCAGATTTTCAACCTTCGCACCCACCAGTACCGGCGGGATCCCTGGCAAGCCGAGCGGCAAACCAACCTGGCCTTGGCTCAGGGTTTCACTCAGGCGTACCGGCAAACGCAGCGTTTGACCGGCACAGCTGAACTCGACCCAGGCACCGGCATTGACACCAAGCTGCGCGGCATCGGCAACGTTGATCATCACGTAGGCCTGAGGCATACGCTGCTGGATCACTTCGGAGCGCTGTGACATTTCGTCACTGCCAAACAGGTGGTAATACGGCGCAACACGCCAGCCTTCGGCTTTAAACGCCGTAGGGATAGCGGTGAAGTAACCGAGGTTGCCCTCCCCTGCTTCGATCAGGCGGATACCCGGATCGCCATGGCGCAGTTTGCCACCCACTTCGGCCTGGAACTTGTTCCATGCCTGCGGTGAGTTCCAACCTGGAGCCCAGGCAAATGGGATCTGCTGACGGTCAGCCAGCGGGCTGTTGTTCCCTTCCATCGAGAAGGCGAACATGGTGTCTTTATCCTGCGGCTGACGCGGTTCATGCACGCTGATATCGGCACGCATCGCGGTGCGGCCACTGTAGCGGTGCGGTGAACGGGCCAGTTTCTGACCACGGATGCGGAAGGTCGCATCTGGTGCAGCTTCGACAATACCTTGTAACTGCGGCAATGCGCTCACGCAGGCGGCAATCACGTCATCTAGCTGAGTCCAGTCAACCTGGCGGCTGGTGTAGGTGGAGTGCAGCGAGTGCATCCAACGCCAGCTTTCCAACATCACGCTATAGATATTTTTCTTGGCATCATCGTAATAAGCCGGGTCGTAAACCTGGAAGAAGCGCTGTGCGCGGCCTTCCTGGCTGACCAAAGTCCCATCGCTCTCTGCAAAACTGGCCGCAGACAGGATCAGGTTGGCTTTGTCCATGATGGCGGTGCGCTGGTGATCGGCAACGATCAGGTTACTGATCTTGGCCAATGCGGCATCCACTTTGGCCGCCGGGGCGTGACGATAGAGATCGTTTTCCATCACGATGGCGGTATCAGCGGCACCACTTTCCAGTTGCACCAGTGCCTCGTCCAGCGAGCCACCACCAATCATCGCCAAGCCCATGCTGTTAGCAGCGGCTGCGACGAAGGTGATACCAACATTGGCACCGCGACCTTTCAACGCCTTGGCAATGTTGGCCGCAGCTTCAATGATAGCTGTGCTACCCGCATTGCTGCCGGTAATGATCAATGGCTTCTGCGCACCGGCCAGGGCCTGTACGATCACATCAATTTTCTTGTTCAGGTCTTCGGCCAGATCGGTCACCGCGGGAGCGGAATCATCCAGCGCGTGGGCAATGGCGAAGCCTAAACGGGCTTGATCATCCACCGGCGCACGATAGTTCCAGGCGGCGATGTCGTCCAAGCGGGTGTTATCGACGTTAGTGACGAACAGCGGGTGTTTGGCGTGCTGCCCGATGGTTTGCACCGCCGCGATCTGCCAATCGGCAACGCGGTGTGCCGCAGCCATCGCGCGGGCTTTACCTTTCACTGCCTGACGCACCGACAGCGCGATACGAGCGCCGGTTTGGGTCAAATCTTCACCCAGTACCAACACCGCGTCGTAGCTTTCGATTTCGCGCAGGTTAGGCGTATAAACGCCGCTGTTTTTCAACACGTTGAGCATCAGGTTCAGGCGCTGTTGTTCAGCCTGATTGATGCCGGTATAGAAGTTCTCGGCGCCGACCAGTTCACGCAACGCAAAGTTGCTTTCCAGGCTGGCACGCGGTGAACCGATACCGATGGTTTTGTTGGCCTGACGCAGAATATCTGCCGCGCCCTGCATCGCCTGCTCGGCGTTCAGGGTGATCCAGTCGTTGCCACGCAGTTGCTGCGGCTGACGAGGGCGATCTTTCTGGTTCACATAGCCATAACCAAAGCGGCCGCGGTCACACAGGAAATAGTGGTTTACGCTGCCGTTGTAACGGTTTTCGATACGACGCAGTTCGCCATAGCGCTCACCCGGGCTGGTGTTACAGCCGATGCTGCACTGCTGGCAGATGCTCGGAGCAAACTGCATGTCCCACTTACGGTTGTAACGCTCGGAGTGGGTTTTGTCGGTGAATACGCCGGTTGGGCACACTTCTACCAGGTTACCGGAGAACTCGCTTTCCAGCGTGCCACTTTCCGGACGACCGAAATAGACGTTGTCGTGCGCGCCGTACACACCGAAATCGGTGCCATCCGCGTAGTCTTTGTAGTAACGCACACAACGGTAGCAGGCGATGCAGCGGTTCATCTCATGCGAGATAAATGGCCCCAGTTCCTGGTTGTTATGGGTGCGCTTACTGAAGCGATATTTACGGAAGCTGTGGCCGGTCATTACTGTCATATCTTGCAGGTGACAGTTACCGCCCTCTTCACATACCGGACAGTCGTGCGGGTGGTTGGTCATCAACCACTCGACTACGCTTTCACGGAACTGTTTGGCTTCTGCGTCATCGATGGAAATAAAGGTTCCATCGGATGCCGGTGTCATACAGGACATCACCAAACGGCCACGCGTATCGTCCGCGTTTTGGTATTGCTTTACCGCACATTGGCGGCAAGCGCCGACGCTTCCAAGCGCCGGATGCCAGCAAAAGTAAGGAATATCGAGGCCGAGGGAGAGACACGCCTGCAACAGGTTGTCGGCTCCATCTACGTCGTATTCTTTGCCGTCTACATGAATCGTAGCCATAGTCAGCATGCTTCCAAGTGGCCTGCCATAAGGCAGGCGTTAATCAAAAATTCTGGCCGTGTTTCAGGGCGCGCTCACCGCACCCAGGCAAAGCGGGATTACCAGCGTTGCTTCAACAAGTTGTTTGGCTGAATGCCGCCAACCGCCTGGAGATTGCCCAAGTACTGTGGGGAAATCCCGGCTTCAAACTCTTCACGGAAATATTTAATCGCGCTTTGCAGTGGCTCTACGGCACCTGGCGCATGGGCGCAGAAGGTTTTACCTGGGCCAAGGGAACGGCACAGCTGCTCGAGGGTTTCGATATCCCCCGGCTGGCCTTCGCCTCTTTCCAAAGCACGCAGGATCTTCACGCTCCACGGCAAGCCGTCACGGCACGGTGTACACCAGCCACAGGACTCACGGGCAAAGAACTCTTCCAGGTTACGCACCAGGGGAACCATGCCGATTTCGTGATCCACCGCCATCGCCAGCGCCGTACCTAAACGGCTGCCTGCTTTACCGATGCTTTCGAAGTCCATTGGCAGATCCAGGTGGTCGGCGGTCAGGAAATCGGTACCCGCCCCGCCCGGCTGCCAGGCTTTAAATTTCAGGCCATCGCGCATGCCACCGGCGTAATCTTCCAGAATTTCACGCGCGGTAGTGCCAAACGGCAGCTCCCAGACGCCTGGGTTTTTCACCCGGCCAGAGAAGCCCATCAGTTTGGTACCGGCGTCGTTACTCTTACCGGCGGAGATCCCTTTGTACCAGTCCACACCATGCTCGAGGATGGCAGGCACGTTACACAGGGTCTCAACGTTGTTCACGCAGGTTGGTTTGCCCCATACGCCCACAGAAGCGGGGAATGGCGGCTTGGAGCGCGGGTTGGCGCGGCGGCCTTCCAGCGAGTTGATCAGCGCCGTTTCTTCACCGCAGATGTAGCGGCCAGCGCCGGTGTGGACGAACAGCTCGAAGTCAAAGCCGCTGCCCATGATATTTTTGCCCAGCAGGCCTGCTTCGGTAGCTTCCGCAATCGCACGGCGCAGATGCACTGCGGCCTCGACGTATTCGCCACGCAGGAAGATGTAACCCCGGTAGGCTTTCAGGGCGAATGCCGAAATCAACATACCTTCCACCAGCAGGTGCGGCAGTTGCTCCATCAGCAGACGGTCTTTATAGGTGCCCGGCTCCATTTCATCGGCGTTACACAGCAGGTAACGGATGTTCATGGATTCGTCTTTCGGCATCAGGCTCCACTTCAAACCGGTGGAGAAACCTGCACCGCCACGACCTTTCAGCCCGGCATCTTTCACCAGGGTGACGATGTCGTCGGCGGCCATGCCTTTCAGCGCTTTTTCCGCGCCCTGGTAGCCGTTTTTGCTGCGATATTCATCCAGCCATACCGGCTGTTGGTCATCGCGCAGGCGCCAGGTCAGCGGATGCATTTCGGCAGTACGTTTGATATCAATCATCATTTATACCGCTCCAACAGTTCGACCGCGTTTTCTGGCGTCAGGTGAGCATGAGTATCTTCATCGATCATCATGTTCGGGCCTTTGTCGCAGTTACCCAGACAGCAGGTCGGCAGCAGGGTGAAACGACCGTCGAAGGTAGTCTGGCCCGGCTTGATGTTGAGTTTCTTTTCCAGCGCGGCCTGAATGCCCTGATAGCCGTTGATGTGACAAACTACGCTGTCACAGTAACGGATCACGTGGCGTCCTACCGGCTGGCGGAAAATCTGGCTGTAGAACGTGGCCACGCCTTCTACGTCGCTGGCTGGGATGCCCAGCACTTCAGCGATGGCATAAATCGCCCCATCCGGAACCCAGCCACGCTGCTTCTGCACGATCTTCAGTGCTTCAATGGAGGCGGCGCGTGGATCCTCGTAATGGTGCTTTTCGTGCTCGATCGCATCACGTTCTTCCGCACTCAGCACAAATGCATCAGCGCCGCTCTGTGGAGCGGCTGCATTGGTGGCCTCAAGCGCATCGTGACTCACGTGAGTGTCTTTAAGATCATGCATAGTTAGCGGTCCACATCTGACATTACAAAATCGATACTACCCAGATAGACGATCAGGTCAGAGACCAGGCTGCCACGGATCACCGCAGGGATTTGCTGCAGGTGAGCATAGCTTGGCGTACGGATCCTGGTGCGATAGCTCATGGTGCTGCCGTCGCTGGTCAGGTAGTAGCTGTTGATCCCTTTCGTGGCTTCAACCATCTGGAATGATTCGTTGGCTGGCATCACCGGGCCCCAGGAAACCTGCAGGAAGTGGGTGATCAGCGTTTCTATATGTTGCAGCGTGCGCTCTTTCGGCGGCGGCGTGGTCAGCGGATGATCGGCCTTGAACGGGCCTTCCGGCATGTTGTTCAGGCACTGCTCAAGAATGCGCAGGCTCTGACGCAGCTCTTCCACTTTCAGCATCACACGGGTGTAGCAGTCGCTGTTGCCGTCGCCGACCGGAACTTCGAAATCGAAGTTTTCATAGCCGGAGTATGGACGCCATTTACGCACGTCAAACTCAACGCCGGTAGCACGCAGGCCAGCACCGGTCACACCCCATTCCAACGCTTCTTTCGCGTTGTAAGAAGCGACGCCGACAGAACGCCCTTTCAGAATGGTGTTGTGCAGTGCGGCTTTCACATAGGAGTCGAGGCGCTTCGGCATCCAGTCCAGGAAGTCACGCAGCAGGCGATCCCAGCCACGCGGCAGGTCGTGTGCCACGCCACCAATACGGAACCAGGCCGGGTGCATACGGAAACCGGTAATCGCTTCCACCAGATCGTACACTTTCTGCCGATCGGTAAAGGCGAAGAACACCGGGGTCATGGCGCCCACGTCCTGGATAAAGGTACTGATGTACAGCAGGTGGCTGTTGATGCGGAACAGTTCAGACAGCATCACGCGGATGGTGTTGACACGATCCGGCACCACGATCCCGGCCAGTTTTTCCACCGCCAGTACGTAAGGCATTTCGTTTACGCAGCCGCCGAGGTATTCGATACGGTCGGTATACGGGATAAAGCTGTGCCAGGACTGGCGTTCGCCCATCTTCTCTGCGCCACGGTGGTGGTAGCCCACGTCCGGCACACAGTCGACGATGTCTTCACCGTCCAGCTGCAGAATAATACGGAATGCACCGTGTGAAGACGGGTGGTTCGGGCCGAGGTTGAGGAACATGAAGTCCTCGTTCTCGGTGCCGCGCTTCATGCCCCACTCTTCCGGCTTGAACTTCAGCGATTCCATCTCCAGATCTTCTTTCTGCTTGGTCAACACAAAGGGATCGAATTCGGTAGCACGCGCCGGGTAGTCTTTACGCAGTGGATGGCCTTCCCAGGTCTGCGGCATCATGATGCGCGTCAGGTGCGGGTGGCCGTCGAAGGTAATACCGAACATTTCCCAGGTTTCGCGCTCATACCAGTTGGCATTCGGGAAAATCTTGGTTGCTGTGGGCACGTGCAGGTCTTTTTCAGACAGCGCCACTTTCAGCATGATGTCACGGTTACGTTCAACAGAAATCAGATGGTAGAAAACAGAGAAGTCCGCGGCAGGCAAGCCTTCACGGTGGGTACGAAGACGCTCGTCCATGCCATGCAGATCGAACAGCATGACGTACGGCTTCGGTTGTTTTCTCAAAAACGTCATCACTTCCAGCAACTGCTCAACTTTAACCCATACCACGGGCATTCCGGTACGGGTGGGCTGAACAGTAAAGGCTTCCGGCCCAAAACGGTTGCGCAGTTCGCCGATCACCGGATCATCGAGATGATCGCGGGTATGCCAAGCAGGCAGAGCTTCGTGCGTCGTTAAATCTGTCATAATTTTTTTCACCACACTAAAGGGTTATTTCGCCGCAAGTTCAACTTTTCGCTGTGTTAACCAATAGCGCACTAAGATGGACGTTAAATGAACGTCTTAAATCTCGTCAGGCGACCGAAGGTTGGTTACCGCAATACGCTCGGCGTGCTTACGTTCTTTTTCTGATGGCATATTGGCGCGGTACACGCCCTGATCGCCAACGACCCACGACAGCGGGCGACGTTCTTTGCCAATGGATTCTTGCAGCAGCAACAGTGCCTGCATGTAAGCTTCCGGGCGCGGCGGACAGCCTGGGATATACACGTCGACCGGCAGGAATTTATCCACGCCCTGAACAACCGAGTAGATGTCGTACATGCCGCCGGAGTTGGCGCAGGCGCCCATCGAGATCACCCATTTAGGCTCCAGCATTTGCTCGTACAAGCGCTGAATAACCGGGGCCATCTTGGTAAAGCAGGTGCCGGCAACGACCATAAAGTCTGCCTGGCGTGGGGAGGCACGCAATACTTCCGCACCAAAACGCGCCACGTCGTGAACGGCGGTAAACGAGGTCACCATTTCCACATAACAGCACGAAAGGCCGAAGTTATACGGCCAAAGAGAGTTTTTACGCCCCCAGTTCACCATGTCATGCAAAGCATGTTCGAGTTTACCCATGTAAACCGTACGGTGAACCTGCTGCTCAAGGGGATCGCCAACGATCTCCTGTTTTTGCAGGGGATAACGGTCGTTCTCACCGTTCGGGTCTATGCGGGTGAGCGTATAGTCCATCTTAATGCCTCGCTGTTACTGCGGATGACTGTTGCTAGCGTTCTTGATGGTACCTGGCTTGCTCAAACGCTTGGAACGCGTTGGAGTCCAATCCAATGCGCCGATACGCACCAGATAAACCAGACCAGCCAATAACACCAAAATGAAAATGGCGGCTTCGATAAAGCCTACCCAACCGCTCTCACGAATGGAGACCGACCAGGCATACAGGTATAAGGCTTCAACATCGAAAATAACGAAGAACATGGCCACCAGGTAAAACTTGGCGGACAGACGCAGGCGCGCCGTACCGACCGAGTCGATCCCTGATTCATAGGGGGTGTTTTTCGAGCGAGCCTGGGCTCTCCCACCCAAGAAGAACGCACCCAGCAGCATTAAGCCGCAGAGCCCGATAGCCATGATAAGAAATACGGCGAACGCCCAGTGATGAGCGATGACTTCAATGGTTGTTGACATACTCTATGCTTACTCATCAAAAGTGGCGTCGATCGCTCTGCTCTTGTAACTGGCAGTTAGTGCACCACATCGATTTAAGGGAAGGATAAATAACCACACAAACAGACTGCTTTTACAGAGAGTTAGGCAGTGTTTTACTGTGGGCTTTTTACTCCTTTCTATAACCTTCTGTCAACTTTGACAAAAGTATCTACACACTAATTTACATACGAAGCATTTAATTAACATATGATGCGCTTGGCTTAGGCTAAATCGTGTCAGTTGATTGCTCAACGGAAACAGATAGATATAACCCCGCAGGCACATTTCACTTTTACTATACCATTCTCTCAGGAATTCCCTGTTGTTCCACTCACTACCTAGGGGTATTTTTTTGATCCAGGACACGTTTCAGGCAGAAATCCTCAAAAAAAGTGTGGCAGTTTAACAATTTTTGTCAATTTCAGGTAAAAAAACGTCAGCGTAAAATAGCAAAATAACCCTACCAACTCCAGGCATTTACTCATTGTTATCACTGCATAAAAAACGAGCAATACGAAGAAATGAGGGTTTCATCGGCTAGAAACCATGAAGAAATACCCATTTAGCATTGAATTTACCTTCAACAGGCCAAAATCCTTAATTTCCCTTTTTTTAAGCTAAAAAAAACCTCCGCCATGGCAGAGGTTTGTAACTTTCAATACGGCAAGCTTAGAGTAAAACGCTACTCTTCGCTATCCACCAGGCTGGAACCTTCATCGATCACCGAAGATTCACCGCCACCGAAGTGGTAAATCTCACTGCCGTTTTGTACGGCACTGAAGATCGCCATGGCCAGTTCATTTTCGCACTTCATGTCTTTGCACAGCGCATACTGAGTATCAGGAAGATGCGGTAAACCTTCCGTCGCCCCCAGGACTCGCAGATCTGGGCTCATCATCTCGATTGGCCGTACGGTGATCCCCAAACCTGCCCGGCACGCAGCGCGCACCGCAGACAGCGTAGAGGCCACGTAGGCAATACGCCAAGGAATACCGGCAGCGTCAAGGTGCTTGATCGCCATCGCACGGAACGGGCTTGGCTCATCCATCACCACCAGAGGGATCGGTTCCCCCGCCTGGTAATGGTAATCCGCCGAGCAGTACCACAGCGTTGGAGACGTGCGCAGAACGATGTGCGGATGCCCTTCGGTATCCACGGTGGTGATGGCCAGATCCACTTCGCCGTTCTTCAGCATGTCGATCATGAACGGACTACGCTTCACCCGCACATCAATCGCCAGCTTGGGATAGACCGACGTCACGCGGTTTAGCAAGAAGGGCAAAATGCTATCGGCGGTGTCATCAGAAGCACCGATAGTCAGGACACCCTTGATATTGTTGTACATCAAGGAGGCACAGGCTTCGTCGTTGAAGCGCAGGATTTTCCTGGCGTAGCCGAGAAGCTGGATACCGTGTTCGGTTAACAACTTATTGCGCCCATGACGGGCGAACAACTCTTTGCCAACCAATTGCTCTAACCGCTGCATTTGTTGACTGACTGCGGACTGAGTACGACAAACGGCAACGGCAGCCGCCGCAAACGTATTCAAATCAGCAACAGCAACAAAGGTTCTTAGCAGATCGAGGTCGAGATTAAGTATCGGACGATTTGCACTTGTCATAGTGTTTTCTTCACTTTTTAAATTCTAATTTACAAACTACCCTGGTGTATTTCTAAGACGCAGCTGAAAAGGGCATGCGCCACTTATGACAGTACCCCACTCATTAGAAGAGGGCAAAAAAATTACTTATATTTCGTTATCTGCATCGCTTTTTATCCATGATCTATCGCAACGGCTTATTGATAGTGGTGAAAGTTACGACGAAAAGTGCTTACCCTTATAAGCATTGATAATCCTATGCGGGCAAAATCCCCCCTTTCCTCCCGGTTACCTCGATCTCTGGCCGCCAGAGACCATGACAGCATTGTTGTTTTCTGTACAAAATATTAACAACCCCCTCGTATATCCAACGACTCATCGATTAGGGAATTTAATAAATTCAAGCAGTAAGTCTTTTGATTATTAAAAGACACTGACCATTACTTAAATAAAATTTAAGTTAATTACTGAAGTGGGTCTAATGTAATTCTACTTCAACTCAGTGTGGTATTGTCAGTACCGACAAGAAACCAGATTAATCCCATATTACTATTTTTATGCGGCTTTGGTGTTTTTCTGGCGCTTGGCGCACGTCTTTCAGCGGTTAACTGATAAAAACCCCTTACGTGATGCGCTCACCACCCGACATATAAATCTTAAAATAAATACAAATTCAGACTTAATCACTAAAAAATAGATCAATTCAGACAGTTATTGTCTTAAAAAGCGATTTTTGCCGATCGTTTTCACCAAAGCAGTGCATAACCCTTCAAAAGCCCGGCCTCCAGGAGTACATTGGACGGATTGCGGTGTTCCACGGTAGGAACGACCCTATCTTAGCAAAAGGCTCAACTTTCTATGTCCCCCATTGAGAAATCCAGCAAACTGGACAACGTCTGTTATGACATTCGTGGCCCGGTGCTCAAAGAAGCGAAACGTCTTGAAGAAGAAGGCAATAAAGTCCTCAAGCTGAACATTGGCAACCCTGCCCCATTCGGCTTTGATGCCCCCGATGAAATTCTGGTCGACGTGATCCGCAATCTGCCAACGGCACAAGGCTACTGCGATTCCAAAGGGCTGTACTCGGCGCGCAAGGCGATCATGCAGCACTACCAGGCACGTAACATGCGTGACGTGACCGTTGAGGATATCTACATTGGCAATGGCGTTTCTGAGCTGATCGTGCAGTCCATGCAAGCGCTGCTGAATATCGGTGATGAAATGCTGGTGCCTGCGCCAGACTATCCGCTGTGGACCGCCGCCGTGTCGCTTTCCAGCGGCAAGGCCGTGCACTATATGTGCGACGAGGAAGCAGGCTGGTTCCCGGATCTGGATGATATTCGCAGCAAAATCACCCCACGCACCCGTGGCATCGTGATCATCAATCCTAACAACCCAACCGGCGCGGTCTACAGCAAAGAACTGCTGGAACAGATCGTCGAGATCGCCCGCCAGCATGACCTGATCATCTTTGCCGACGAAATCTACGACAAGATCCTCTACGACGAGGCAGAGCATCACTCCATCGCCGCACTGGCCCCAGATCTGCTGACCGTCACCTTTAACGGCCTGTCCAAAACCTACCGCGTTGCCGGTTTCCGTCAGGGCTGGATGGTGCTCAACGGGCCGAAGAAGCATGCCAAAGGCTATATTGAAGGGCTGGAGATGCTGGCTTCCATGCGTCTTTGTGCCAACGTACCAATGCAGCATGCGATTCAGACGGCACTGGGGGGTTACCAGAGCATCAGCGAATTTATTCAGCCTGGTGGCCGCCTGTATGAACAACGTGACCGCACCTGGGAACTGCTGAACGATATCCCTGGCGTTTCCTGCGTGAAACCTCAGGGTGCGCTCTATATGTTCCCACGCATCGACGCCAAGCGCTTTAACATCCGCGACGACCAGAAGCTGGTGCTGGATCTGCTGTTGCAAGAGAAAGTGTTACTGGTACAGGGCAGCGCGTTCAACTGGCCTTACCCAGACCACGTCCGTATCGTTACTCTGCCCCGCGTGGATGAATTGGAAATGGCGGTGGGCAAACTGGGCCGCTTCCTGGAAACCTATCACCAGTAATTTTTGCCGGGCGCTGCGTGCGGCGCCCGTTTCTCTGATTGGCACTGACGCAGTATACTGCTCTCCTACAGACCCAAAGAGAGAACATCATGAGCCAGAGCCACTTCTTTGCCCACCTGTCCCGTTTGAAACTGATTAGCCGCTGGCCGCTGATGCGCAATGTGCGTACCGAAAACGTTTCCGAACACAGCTTGCAGGTCGCCTTTGTCGCCCATGCGCTGGCCGCGATCAAAAACCGCAAGTTTAACGGCAACCTGAATGCCGAACGCGTGGCGTTGTTGGCGATGTATCACGATGCCAGCGAAGTGCTGACCGGTGATATGCCTACTCCCATCAAGTATTACAACCCGCAGATTGCCCACGAATACAAAAAAATCGAGAAGATTGCCCAGCAAAAGCTGCTGGAGATGCTGCCGGAAGAGTTACAAAACGATTTCCGCTCTATCCTGGATGAGCATCATCACAGCGAGGACGAAAAGCTGATCGTGAAGCAGGCCGATGCGCTATGCGCTTATCTGAAGTGCCTGGAGGAGCTTTCGGCGGGGAATAATGAGTTCAAGCAGGCCAAGGCTCGTCTGGAGAAAACGCTGCAAATGCGCCACAGCCCGGAAATGGATTATTTTATGCAGGTATTCATCCCGAGTTTCAGCCTTTCGCTGGATGAAATCAGCAGCGACTCAACAATGTGAGCTTAGAGCCAGGTGCATATGCACCTGGCAGTCTGCGACACCTTAGCCGCAGGTCGTACCTTCAGGCTTTCGGTGGTCTCACCGGTGGCAATATCCCCGTAATACGCGCTGGTATATTCTTGCACCCGGGTGTGTTTATCTGCGTCCAACACTACGAAGCTAAAGTAAGGGTTATAAATCCATGTTTCATTTTCATGGCAACTCCAGAAGGATCGCTAAACTAAGCTTGGGCGACATGGGCCGCCGTAAAGTCTCAACGAGCTGCAGCATGAGCCGATAAAATGCCAAAACGCTTTCTGGTTTCGGTCGTTAGCGTTCTAAAAAAAGATAAAGCACCTTTTCTTAATCCTGACATAAAACGCAAACCGTGTGCTTAAAACGCATACAACCAAGGCACCAGGATCACGCTGACAATCATCACCAGCACGGTGAAAGGCACCCCAATTTTCAGAAAATCGCCAAACTTGTAGTTCCCCGGCCCCAACACCAGCGTATTGACCGGTGATGACACCGGCGTCATAAAGGCGGCAGAGGCGGCAATCGCGATAATCATGGCGAACGGATAAGGCGAAACTCCCATTTCACGGGCCGCGGCGATGGCTATTGGAGCCATCAATACCGCCGTGGCGGTGTTGGAGATAAACAGCCCTATGGTGGCGCACAGGACAAACAGACAGGCCAGCATGACGTGTGGCCCGGCGTCACCGGCAACGTCCATCAACCCACGGACGATCAGGTCTACCCCGCCCGTTTTCTGCAACGCCTGGGCAAAGGGCATCATACCGACGATCAAAATGATGCTAGGCCAATGGATCGCCTTATAGGCGCTTTCCATATCGATGCAGCGAAAACGCCCCATCAACAGGCAAGCGATCAGCGCGGCGATCGGATTCGGGATCTCGTCGGTCAGCATCATTGCCACCATCAGCGCCAGGCAGAACAACGCATGAGGAGCCTGGGTGATAGCCGGTGCCACTTCGTCCACTTCTGCGGGCAGGTTCAAGACGATAAAGTCATGGGTTTTGGCCTGCAACTGGCGGATTGCTTTCCAATCGCCGATCACCAACAGAATGTCCCCCAGCCCTAAAGGCTCATCCACCAGCTTGCCTTGCAGGGTTTCACCATTGCGGCGGATGCCGACTACGTTGAGATCGTAACGGCTACGGAAAGTGGCATCGCGCACGCTTTTCCCCAGCAGGGCCGACTCAGGGATTAGCGAAACTTCGGCCATCCCCACGTTGCGTGACTGTTCGGAGAAATATTCCCCTCTCAGCACCATGGGCTCAAGTTGTTGCTCACTACAGAACTGACGCAGATCGATATCGCAATCCGTCATGTCGATCAGCAATACGTCCCCTTCGCGCAGTTCCGTGCTGCCAAAGGCGCTGATCATCACCCGGCGAAAACGCTTCCAGCGCTCGATGCCGATAACGTTGGCGCTGTAACGCGCGCGCAAATGCAGCTCATCCAGCGAACGGCCAATCAGGGGGGAACCACTACGCACCGCCAAACGACGCGCCCGGCCGGTGAGCTTATAGTCGCGAATTAAATCGCGGAAAGTCCGACGCTCCCAGGCCGACTTGGTTTTGGTGCCGCCGCTGTCGCCGAGCCAGCGGCGCGCAATCAGCATGTAACCCACGCCCAACAGCAACACCACCAAACCAATTGGCGTGACGCCAAAGAACCCGAAACCAGTGATGCCTTCACGCACCAGTTCGCTGTTGACCACCATATTCGGCGGCGTGGCGACCAGCGTCATCATGCCGCTGATCAAACCGGCAAAGCTCAGAGGCATCATCAGCCGCCCTGGGGAGATTTTCATGCGTACCGCGACGCTGAGCACCACGGGGATAAAGATGGCTACCACCCCGGTTGAGCTCATAAAGGCCCCCAGCCCGGCAACGGTAAACATCAGCAGCATCATCATCTTGGTTTCACTGCTGCCTGCCACTCTCACTAACCAGTCACCAACCTGATAGGCCACCCCGGTGCGCACCAACCCTTCGCCAATGACGAACAGGGCGGCAATCAGAATGACGTTAGGATCGCTGAAGCCAGCCGTTGCCTCTTGCAAGCTCAAGGTTCCACTGAGCACAAACGCAATGATCACCAACAGTGCCACCACATCCATACGCAGCTTGTTGGTGGTAAACAGCACAATGGCTATTAACAATAAACTCAAAACCCAAAGTAATTCGCTGTTCAAAACGGCCTCATTCTGCAGTGATCCCGGCATAAGAAATTAGCATAAAAAAACCCCGCCGATGCGGGGTCTAATCAAATTGGGGTAATAAAGTGCAGATTAAGCAATAAGTTCGATGATTGCACCCTGTTCGGACCTGGTTATCTTGAGCTGTTCCAAGGAGGAAAGGATCAGATCCACCTGGTTTAGTTTCGGTGCGTCTGCCGGTGCATTTACCGCAATCACCTGGCAGCCAGCTGCCAAACCGGAAAGGATCCCGGCTGGGGCATCTTCCACCACCACACAGTCCTGCGGTGCCAGCCCAAGGCCTTTTGCCCCTAACAGGTAGGCGTCTGGATACGGTTTACCTTGTTTGACCAACTCACAGGTGACAAACACTTCAGGAAGTGGCAACCCACCGGCAATACGGCGTGCGTTAGCTACTGGCACGGAACCCGAGGTGACAATCGCCCAAGGTATCCCCAACGCATTGATCTGCTCCAGCAAGGCCAATGCACCAGGCAGAGCGTTGACGCCGTCGGTATCCTCTGCTTCCACCTGCTCAAGCAGTTTGAACTCATGCTGTAGCTCAGCCTCGGTGGCATTCGGCATAAAGTGACGCAGCGAGGTGATCGCCTGTTTCCCGTGGATAAAGTCCAGCACCTGTTGCGGGCTGATGCCATGGCGTTCTGCCCAATGCGTCCAGGCTCGCTCTACTGCCGGTAATGAATCTACTAACGTTCCATCAAGATCGAACAGAAAACCCTTACACTCCACGGGAAACCCCTCTACGTTTAATCAGGCATTGATGATTTGCGCAATCTCGACGGCGCTCAAATGATACTGGCGTGGGCAGGATAGCCAGATACTCAGCATGCGCTGGTATTTTTCCCACATTTTGGTTTGGGCGTTAAACCCGTGGCTACCAGAATCGAAATGAGTATACCGCCCTTCCGTGTTCACCAGGAAACGCACATAGCTCAGGTAGCGTGCTTCGGTTGCAGCATCAAAACCAAGGAATGCCAGGCGACGCGCGTCCAGCCCCTGGCGATCCTTGAGGTTCTCCCAGGAAACCTGGAGCGCATGGTGCATTTCCATGATGTTGATGATGGTGCGGCACACTTCTTCGCTCATCTCACCAAAATCACGATCCAGCTCGCGCATTTGCAAACCAAAACCGCGCTCGATGATCGTCTGCAAGCGGCGGTAGCGCTCTGCATTGTCCGGATCGAGCATGGTCATCATCTTGTATTGATTCGACAAAATCAGCCGTTGGGCGTGAGTCATTTCCATTTCATTGTCCTCAGTTCTGCAAATTAACCAGAGCATCGCATGACTTCAGTATGGCGTGGAATCACAACTAAACCTTTCTTTGATTTGAACCGGGATATTGGTCAAATGTGGGGCGTAGCCAGACATGATCAGGGCACGAATTTGCGGCATAAAGCAAGCAAGGCCGGTGAGTCCCCGGCCCAGTAGCGCTTAAAGATCGTCGAGGAAGGTTTTGTCCAACTGCTTGAAGGCACGTTTCAGCACGTCCGCCAGCGCCTGGTAGGTTGGCGTCCCTTCAACGGGGGCAATCGCCTGCCCGGCTTCCGCCAGCTTGTTACGGACCTCATGGAACCATTGCAGCAAGGTTGGCGGCAACGGCGTCACGGAACGACGGCCCAACCACCACAGCCCCTGCATCGGCAGGCTACAGGCGAACAAAGCAGTAGCGATCGCCGGGCCAAGCTGACCGCCGAGCGCGATCTGCCAGGTCAGGGTAAAAATCGCCAACGGGGGCATAAAGCGAACGGCAAAGCGGGTAGCGCGCGCCACGCGGTTCTCAGGGAAAAGCGGTGCCAGCCGTTTGTCTGCTGGCCAGGTTTTCATGTAATGCTGCCCGCGCTGGAATATCTGAAACCAGCTTACGGAACCGGATGGTCTGCTCGTCATTGCGCACCTCAACTTCACGTATAAAAAATAAAATATTCTTGCAAACACACTAACAAAAAAGTTGAAGCTTTAAATTTATTTTGTGTTTGTGGCGGGCTATCGGTATCCTAAGCCGGCCATGTGCCGGTAGAAGATGACAGAAGATTTGTCAACTTTTAGCCCTATCTCCCTAATCCTGCCGTTGGCGGCCATGTGGGGCTAGGAAACGGTAAAAATCAGGATCGCTTAAACCGCAGAGAAATCATCGGTTTTTTCATCATTGTGTCCTTTGTATCACTGACATGATGTTAATCATAAATGTCAACGGCATTATGCGCTACGCTTGTTGTCTGATTGACGTTTTATTCACCACGTGTTTTTGGGTCTTCCTTAATACCAACACGAACTATAAGTAGGTACTTCCATGTCGAGTAAGCTAGTACTGGTCCTTAACTGCGGCAGTTCTTCCCTGAAATTCGCCATCATCGATGCAGCCAACGGTGAAGAATACCTCTCTGGCCTGGCCGAGTGCTTCCATCTTCCTGAAGCCCGTATCAAATGGAAAATGGATGGCAGTAAACAAGAAGCGGCACTGGGTGCCGGTGCAGCGCACAGCGAAGCGCTGAACTTCATTGTTAATACTATTCTGGCACAAAAACCAGAGCTTTCTGCCCAGTTGACCGCTATCGGCCACCGCATCGTGCACGGCGGCGAGAAGTTCACGGCTTCTGCCGTCATCAACGACGAAGTCCTGCAGGGTATCAAAGATTCGGTACCTTTTGCACCACTGCATAACCCGGCTCACCTGATCGGTATTGCTGAAGCGTTGAAATCCTTCCCTAATCTGGCTGATAAAAACGTTGCCGTGTTTGACACCGCGTTCCATCAGACCATGCCGGAAGAGTCCTATCTGTATGCCCTGCCGTACTGCCTGTACCGCGACCATGGCGTTCGTCGCTACGGCGCACACGGCACCAGCCACTTCTATGTGACGCAAGAAGCCGCGAAGGCGCTGAACAAGCCGGTTGAAGAAGTTAACATCATCACCTGCCATCTGGGCAACGGAGGTTCCGTAACCGCAGTACGCAACGGTAAGTGTGTTGATACTTCCATGGGTCTGACCCCGCTGGAAGGTCTGGTAATGGGTACCCGCAGTGGTGACATCGATCCAGCCATCATCTTCCATCTGCACGACGCCATGGGCATGAGCGTTGACCAGATCAACAAGATGCTGACCAAAGAGTCTGGCCTGCTGGGCCTGACTGAAGTCACCAGCGACTGCCGTTACGTTGAAGACAACTATGACACCAAGGCTGATGCCAAGCGCGCCATGGACGTCTTCTGCCACCGTCTGGCCAAGTACATTGGTGCCTATAGCGCCCTGATGGAAGGCCGTCTGGATGCCGTGATCTTCACCGGTGGTATCGGTGAGAACGCCGCGATGGTACGTGAGCTGACCCTTGACAAACTGGGCCTGCTGGGCTTTGAAATCGATCATGAACGCAACCTGGCTGCCCGCTTCGGCAAATCAGGCAACATCACCAAAGACGGCAGCCGTCCGGCACTGGTGATCCCGACCAACGAAGAATTGGTCATCGCGCAAGACGCTTCCCGTCTGACCGCTTAATGCTCTCCACACCGTCAGCCCAGGCTGGCGGTGTTGTTTTGAGCCTGTCATCTTTGTCTGCGCCCCCGTTGCAGGCAGAAAACCGTGAAGAGGACTATTCTGTGTCACGTACAATTATGTTGATCCCCACAGGCACCAGCGTCGGTCTGACCAGCGTCAGCCTGGGTGTCATCCGCTCCATGGAGCAAAAAGGCGTTCGCCTGAGCGTGTTCAAACCTATTGCCCAACCGCGTACCGGCGGCGATTCCCTCGACCAGACCACCACCATCATCCGCAGCAACTCGACCATTCCGGCGGCCGAACCCCTGCGTATGAGCTACGTTGAGGGCCTGTTGAGCTCCAACCAGCAGGACGTGCTGATGGAAGAGATCGTGGCCCGTTACCACGAAAACACCAAAGACGCAGAAGTGGTGCTGATCGAAGGCCTGGTGCCTACCCGTAAGCATCAGTTCGCCAACTCGCTGAACTACGAGATCGCCAAAACGCTGAACGCAGAGATCGTCTTTGTGCTGGCACTGGGCAACGATTCTCCAGCCCAGTTGACCGAGCGCATCGAACTGGCTCGCTCCAGCTTCGGCGGCAGCAAGAACAAAAACATTACCGGCGTGATCATCAACAAGCTGAACGCTCCGGTGGACGATCAGGGCCGTACTCGCCCAGACCTGTCCGAAATCTTTGACGATTCCACCAAGGCCAGCGTAGCCAACGTCGATCCTGCACAGCTGTTCGCCAACAGCCCGCTGCCGGTGTTGGGTTGCGTACCGTGGAGCTTCGAACTGATCGCTACCCGTGCCATTGATATGGCCCGCCACCTGAAGGCGCGAGTGATCAACGAAGGCGACATCATGACCCGCCGGGTAAAATCTGTGACCTTCTGTGCGCGCAGCATTCCGCACATGCTGGAACACTTCCGCCCAGGTTCCCTGTTAGTCACTTCTGCCGACCGTCCGGACGTGCTGGTTTCAGCCTGCCTGGCCGCGATGAACGGCGTGGAAATTGGTGCCATCCTGTTGACCGGCGGCTACGAGATCGATGCCTCCATCAACAAGCTGTGTGAGCGCGCCTTTGAAACCGGCCTGCCGGTGTTCATGGTTGACACCAACACCTGGCAGACCTCGCTGAGCCTGCAAAGCTTCAACCTCGAAGTGCCTTCAGACGACCATCAGCGTATTGAGAAAGTACAGAACTACGTGGCCAGCCACATCAACGCCGAATGGATCGAGTCCCTGACCGCCACTTCTGAGCGTTCACGTCGTCTGTCCCCACCGGCGTTCCGTTATGAGCTGACCGAGCTGGCACGCAAAGCGGGTAAACGCATCGTGCTGCCGGAAGGCGACGAGCCACGCACCGTGAAAGCGGCGGCCATCTGTGCCGAACGTGGTATCGCGGAATGTGTGCTGCTGGGTAATCCGGAAGAGATCAAACGCGTTGCCGCCGCGCAGGGCGTTGAGCTGGGTAAAGGCATCGAGATCGTCGATCCGGTCGCCGTGCGTGAACTCTATGTGCCGCGTCTGGTTGAGCTGCGCAAGAGCAAGGGCATGACCGAAGTGGTTGCGCGTGAGCAGTTGGAAGACAACGTGGTTCTCGGCACCCTGATGCTGGAGAAAGGCGAAGTTGACGGCCTGGTTTCCGGTGCCGTTCACACCACCGCCAATACCATCCGCCCACCGTTGCAGTTGATCAAAACCGCACCGGGCAGTTCCCTGGTTTCCTCCGTGTTCTTCATGCTGCTGCCTGACCAGGTTCTGGTCTACGGTGACTGCGCGATCAACCCGGATCCAACCGCTGAACAGCTGTCTGAAATCGCCATTCAGTCTGCCGATTCCGCAGCCGCATTCGGTATCGAACCACGCGTAGCGATGATCTCTTACTCTACCGGTAATTCCGGTGCAGGTAGCGACGTTGAGAAAGTGCGTGAAGCGACCCGTCTGGCACAGGAAAAACGCCCGGATCTGATCATCGATGGCCCACTGCAATATGACGCAGCGATCATGGCCGACGTGGCCAAATCCAAAGCGCCTAATTCGCCAGTAGCCGGTCAGGCGACCGTGTTCATCTTCCCGGACCTGAACACCGGTAACACCACTTATAAAGCGGTGCAGCGTTCTGCTGACCTGGTATCTATCGGGCCAATGCTGCAAGGCATGCGCAAGCCGGTGAACGACCTGTCCCGTGGTGCTCTGGTTGACGACATCGTCTATACCGTAGCCCTGACGGCGATCCAGTCGGCTCAGGCTGATGCACAGGCAGCTAAAGCCTGATGAGACAAAGGTGCCACTACGGCACCTTTAGACTCTGGTAATACCCATAACGGCCTGGTGATCATCACCGGGCCGTTTTATTTTTGGCGTCAACAAAGAGTAAGCAATGCACCTCCTGATGCCTCTCACCCTAACCCTCTCCCACAGGGAGAGGGGACCGATCGAGTGGATCTGAAAATTCGGTGGCTCACCTTGGATGAGGGGGCGGTCGAATTTGTTGAAATGACCTATTTACTTCCAGCAGAGCGCCGCCTATCAGTTCCCTCTCCCTATGGGAGGACCAATAGCTCATCCGCAGCCGCTACAATATGCGCCGCCGTCAGGCCATATTCCTGCTGCAAGAACTCCTGCGTACCCACTTGCCCATAGCGGCCTTTCACTCCCACCCGCCGCATCGGTACCGGGCACTCTTCCACCAGTACCTCCGCCACTGCCGAACCAAGTCCGTTATGAATGCTGTGGTTCTCGCAGGTGACGATCCTGCCGGTTTTCGCCGCAAAGGTTTTGATGATTTCACGATCGATAGGCTTGAGCGTAAACATGTCTATCACCGCCGCGCTAATGCCACGCTGTTGCAGCTCCTGCGCCGCCTGCAACGCTTCGGCGACCATAATGCCGTTGGCGATCAGCGTAATATCACTGCCGTCACGCAGCAAATTAGCCTTACCGATGGTGAAACGATAGCCTGCGGGATAAATTCGTGTCGCCTGCTTACGGATGGTTCGCACCCAGTAGAAGCCTTGCAACTTCACCAGTTGCTGCAAAATATCCTGGAACATGGTGGCATCGGTCACTTCCAGCACCACCGAATTCGCCAGGCCGCGCACGATCCCCATGTCTTCAAACGACATATGCGTGCCCCCGTTATGGCAGGCGCTGACCCCGGCATCGGAAGCGATCACCTTAACGTTGTTGCGCTGATAGTCCAACGACATAAACAGCTGATCGAAACAGCGGCGGCTGGCAAAAGCGGTGAAGGTGTGAACAAATGGCACTCGTCCGCTCAGTGACAAACCGGCGGCCACGCCAATCACATTGGCCTCCATGATGCCGCAGTTGATAACCCGCTCTGGGTGATCCTTATGTACGCCATCCATCGCCATCGAACTCATCAGATCGGCCTCCAAGGCGATCACTGGCGTATCGGCCTCGGCCTGTTGACGGATCACGCTGGCGTACACCTTGCGCATTTCTACGGCGTCTTTTTCCAACGGCATTTCCAGGTTAAACATAGGCGGCCTCCAGCTCGGCAATGGCCTTTTCGATTTCGCTGCGAACATCTGGCGTTAAGCGCAGATGATGTGAGTTTTTCAGGTTCTCCAGGTAAGCCACCCCCTGCCCCTTGAGGCTATCGAGGATCACCACCAATGGCCGTTGCTCTCCACTACGTTCCGGCAATACGGCATCTCGGATCGCCGCAATGTCATCCCCACGAACGGTTTGCACCTCAAAACCAAAAGCGCGGAATTTACCGGCCAGATCGAAGGGTTTGATCACCTCATCCAGCGCGCCGTCCAACTGCTGTTTGTTGTAATCAATAAACAGCGTCAGATTATGCAGGTTATGGTGGGCGATAAACTGGAACGCTTCCCAGCATTGGCCTTCGTTCAATTCACCGTCCCCCAGGATGCAGAATACCCGGTTGCTGCGCTTTGCCAGTTGGTGTGCAAGCGCCATACCGGCAGCGATAGAGACCCCTTGCCCGAGCGAACCGGTGGTGGCATCTACCCCACGGGTGAGCAAACGGTCTGGGTGGCTCGGCAACCGGGTGCCATTCTGGTTGAGCGTTTGCAGCTGTTCCAATGGGAAATAGCCCTTAAGCGCCAGCACGCTATACAGCGCCGGGCCTGCATGGCCTTTCGACAGCACGAAATAATCGCGCTCAGGCCAATCCGGGTCACCCGGATCGATACGCATCACTTCGCCGTACAGCACCGCCAGCGTTTCAACCACCGACATACAGCCACCATAATGGCCAAATCCCAGTCCAGTGAGTGCCTTCAGCGTTTCCAGACGGATTGCCCCGGCCAATTGCGTCAAATCAGTCACGGTGTTGCTCATGAGCTTTCCTCCTTATTTTTGGCTGGGGCATCTTTGCGTTTCCCCAAGAAGTTATGTGCGACCAGCAAGCCAAAGATGGCGACGATCGCGACCATGATCATTTCTTTGGTCAGGAAGCGCGCCATATTGCCCAACACGATCCCCACCACACCGAAGTCCGTATCGGAGAAGGTGGTGTTGGCAAAACCCAGCGCGCCCAGTACCGGCAACAACAGCACCGGCAGGAAGGTAATCAACAGACCGTTGGCAAATGCCCCCAGCATGGCACCGCGCCGCCCGCCGGTCGCATTGCCGAACACCCCGGCAGTGGCCCCGGTGAAGAAGTGCGGCACCACGCCCGGCAGGATCAGCACCATCTTCATTTGGCCGAGCAAGAACAGACCGGCCAAGCCCCCCAGGAAGCTGAACAGGAAACCAATCAACACCGCATTAGGGGCGTAGGGATAGACCACCGGGCAGTCCAGCGCCGGGCGGGCATTAGGGACCAGTTTTTCCGAAAAGCCGGTAAAGGCCGGGACGATCTCGGCCAGGATCAGGCGCACCCCTTGCAGAATGATGAATACCCCGGCGGCAAAAGTGATCGCCTGAATAATCGAGTACACCAGGTAGTTCTGCCCGCCACTCAATTGGCTTTCGACGTAATCCTGGCCCGCGCAGATAGCCAGGATCAGGTAGATCACGATCATGGTCATCGAGATGGAAATCGAGCTGTCACGTAGGAAGCTGAGGTTTTTAGGTAAATTCATCTCCTCGGTGGAACGCGAGTTTTTCCCCACCTTGGAGCCGATCCAGCCGGAAAGGACATAGCCCAAGGTACCGAAATGGCCAAAGGCAATGTCGTCGTTACCGGTAATGCGGCGCATATAGCGCTGGGCGATCGCCGGGAAGAACGCCATCACCAAGCCCAGAGTCAACGCTCCGGTGAACACCAGCTGTACGCCCTCAAAACCGGCCACGGTGAGGATGATGCCGATCATACAGGCCATGTAGAAGGTGTGGTGTCCGGTCAGGAAGATGTATTTCAAGCGGGTAAAGCGGGCCACGATGATGTTGGCCACCATGCCAAACGCCATGATCAACGCGGTGGAGGCACCGTATTTCTCTAGTGAGATAGAGACAATGGCTTCGTTATTGGGAATAATTCCCTGAATATTGAACGCATGCTCAAACATGCCGCCCAATGGATTCAGCGAGCCGACTAATACCGTCGCCCCACCGCCCAACACAATAAAGCCCAGAATGGTTTTAACCGTACCTTTGACTACGTCAGAAAAAGATTTCTTTTGTGCCAATAAGCCAATCAAGGCAATCACCCCGACCAATACCGCCGGGACCTTTAATATATCAACCACAAACCTGAGCGTTTCCTGGATAAACATATCCACCTCGCCAATGGGTTAGATTAAATAATGGAGTGAGCTGCGAAGTAAGCACGCAGCTTGGCTTCAAGCTCATTAATATCAATAATATTGCTGATCACCACCAACTGGTCGGCAGGCACGCTGGCGCTAGCGGCAATATCTTTTGCCATCACGAAGATATCTGCCGCCCCCGGCGTTGCCGAGGAAAGGTCAGAGTGTTCAACCTCCGCCTCAATATTCATTTTCTTCAGCACTTTCTTGATGTTCATTTCCACCATAAAGCTGCTGCCTAATCCTGAGCCACAAATAGCCATGATTTTCATAATTATTACCTGCCAAATTTTATGTGTGGGATAGCGTCACCCGATATCTATCGGATGCTGAGTATTATCAAAAGTTGCGAGTAAAACCGGTTAGAGATTAATAATTGGCGATAACATCCTCAATTTGCCGTTTGGTTTGCGCCAGGAACAGTTTCTCCATGGCTTCGCTATCAGAAAATAACTCGGCCAGCTGCGAGATCATTTCAATGTGGCTACTGCTATCTGGAGCGGAAAGCATCACCACGATGAAGACCGGGTCGTTATCTTCTGACTGAAAATGCACGCCCTGATTTATCTTCAATAGTGAAAGACCGAGCGCTTTGGCGCCCTCCTCCGGCCTGGCATGGGGCATCGCGATACCAGGTGCCAACACGAAATAGGGCCCCAGCGCCTGATGTTGGCGAAATATGGCCGTCAGGTAATCGGCGGTGATCACTCCGCGCTGCAGCAGCGGCTGGGCGCTAAGCGTGACCGCCTCCTGCCAGTCGCTAACCTGATCGCACAGTTGAATGTGGTCGGCGTTCAGCCAGTCGTTGAGCACATCTCCTCCTTATGGGTATTTCCCTTAAGCCGCCAGAGTTTCCGACCCCTAACGGGACGAAATCTGTTGGCTATGGATCGTTTGATGGCGCGTGGCCGTCATGCAATAGCCCGGCGACGGTAAAACTTTAATCAACGTGCTGGGGTTAAACTGTGATTAAACGCACAAAGATAGCGCTACCAAAAATCAATCATCCAGATCTGTGATAGCGCTATCAAAACTATCGCGGACGAAACCCGGCGGCTTAGTTTTTTTATCGATCACCTGAGGAACGGGGTAGAATGGGTACAGAAGCGGGAACCACGAAGCCCAGTAATGGCTTTCAACCCATGAGCTCATTTATGCGTTATGCGCGCATTTCAGTCAGGATCAGCAATGTCGATCGGTAGAAAACGACGCAGTACCGGCCGGGTTACCCTGGCCGACGTGGCCCAATTGGCAGGCGTGGGCACCATGACCGTCTCGCGGGCGCTACGCACGCCGGAGCAGGTTTCAGATAAGCTGAGAGAAAAAATCGAGTCGGCGGTCAGTGAACTGGGTTACCTCCCCAACCTGGCGGCCAGCTCGTTAGCCTCGGCGTCTTCTTATACCATCGCCATGGTGGTGCCGAGTTTTTCCGAGTCCGGCTGTGCGGATATGTTTGCCGGGTTACAGCGGGTATTGCAACCGGCGGGTTACCAGATCATGCTGGCCGAGTCCCAACATCATATCGAGCGTGAAGAAACGTTGCTGGAAACCCTGCTCTCTTACAACCTGGCGGCGGCCGTGCTGTTAAGCATTGAACATTCTGAAAATACCCGTCAGGCATTAACCGCCGCCAATATTCCGGTGGTGGAGATTGGGGCAATCCGCACCGACCCGATCGACATCAATATCGGCATTGATTACGTCGCAGCCATGTATCAACTCACTCAAACCTTAATTGCCAGCGGGTATCAAAATATTGGCCTGCTGTGCGCCAATCAGGAGCAGTGGATTTTCCAACAGCATCTGCAAGGCTGGCACAAAGCGCTACTGCAAAACCACATGTCCCCTCATCGGGTGATTAATGCCGCGCAACCCGCCAGCTTCAGCCTCGGCGCCCAGCAATTGCCGGAGTTTTTACTGGCCTGGCCGGAGTTGGATGCCTTGGTCTGTGCGTCTGATGAACTGGCCTGTGGCGCGCTGTATGAATGCCAGCGGCGGAGGATCAAGGTGCCGGAGCAGTTGGCTATCGTGGGGTTTGGCAACAGCGAGGTCAGCCAGGTCTGCCAGCCACCGCTGACGACCATGACCGTGCCGCATAAGGAGATTGGTATCCAGGCAGGTAAGGCATTGTTGGCACGCTTGAACGATCAGCCCTGGCAACCAGAAGGTTCGATCCCTTCAACCCTGTGCCGTCGTAGCAGTTGTTAACGATGACGATACCGGGAACCCGCCAATAAGGCGGTATTCCCGGTAACTTAACCACACTTACCAGCTATAAGAGACCCCAACACGGTAGCGCGTCTGGCGGTTATCATTTTTGCTATCTTGCTTCACGTTCCCGACTTCAACATAAGGCTTCCAGTTTTTATCCCATTTGTAAGCCAGTTTGACGTTATGTTCGTAATCGGTTTTACCGTCGTCAAAAATAACCTTGTTGCTGCTCTTATACACGTAGTTATATTCGGCCGACCAGTCTTTGTAGAAGTTATAACCTAACCAAAAATCACCACGGTTGGTTTTCTCATCCCCCTCTGATCCTTTGGAGGTGGTGCGCTTATATTCGTAGCGATATCTGCCCGCCACATAAATGTCTTTAGTAAAGTTATACTGCGCGCGCAGATAAGGGCGATAGCCGTTATTATTACTGTTGGACTCTAGCGAGAAGCCAGGCTGTAGAGTGATTGCATCAAATTTATGCTGATAGCTGACGACGGCTTCTGTCCCATTACTGACCTGCTCGTGGAAAGGTTTATCAGGCGTTGAGTCTGAAGGATCCTGACGCCATTTTGCTTCCAGAGAGAATCCCAGGCCGTTATCGAAACGATGCGAGACCAACATACGATTTTTATGATCGCCTTTGCCGGTATCCTGCCATTCATGGCGCAAATCGAGCGACATGGCCATTGCACTAAAGTTTGCTACAGAGGCTAACACCAGAGTCAATAATTTAAATTTCATTATTACTACCCTTATCATTAATTATAGAAAAGACATCCCCACTCTATTTAAGGGGATTATAGTGTTATTTAAAATACGTATTACTCAATAATGGAAATAGCGAACATTTAACTTAAAACAAACTTTATCTTTTTTGATGAATAAAGATTACCCAACATAAATAGTCGTACGTGATACCGCGCCACCTTAAGCCTCTGACAGATGGGCGCTATGCAGGTTAGCCGACCGTTGAGCGCATGGATGCGCGATTCGAGCCCCCAAGGACGGGTTCACGGCGTGCCGGCGTTCTGCATAGCTCCCAGCTGTATCACTAAAACTAACAGCTATTTAAGTAAGCCTTATCTCATTGCGCGTTTCAGAATACGGTCGCCCTGGCGCTGGAAATCTGTCGCGACTTCCTGAACCGTTTTCTTACCATAATCGATATTCTGAATGGCATCCTGGAACAGCACGACGATCTGCGGGTCATCAAAATACGGCGACGCAGTGATGGCATGCGGCAGTGACAGCGCCAGTTTCAACCCGGAAACTGCTGGATCGTTATCCTGGATCGCACCACTTTCGCGCAACTGGTTGACGGCCACTTTGCTCAGCGGTACGCCACGCTCCAGCTTCAGTGCCTCGACGCCTTCCTTACTGTTTAACAGGAAGTTAATCAACATTGCCGCTTCTTTTGGATGCTTGCTGCTTTTACCAATCGAGAACATTTGCGACGGTTTGAAGAACAATCCGGCATCCTTGGCTCCTGGCAACATCGGGTATGGCCCCAGTTCAAGCTTGGCCGGTGCCTTCAGGTTGTCGGAATATTTGTTGATGGTGGAGTTCCACATATAGGTTCCGCCCCACTCCCCCGCAATCCAGGGTTTCATCTCATACATATTGCTTTTGCCGAACGAAGCATAGTATTTCGATGACGGCATGACGTGGCTATCCACCATGTCTTTATACATCTGGAAAAAGTCGACCCATTGCGCTTCGCTGTAAGCAAACTTTTTCTTAGACTCGTCGATAATATCAACGTTATATTTTTGGATCATATACGAGCGCAACAAGGCAAAGGTATCCTGATGCTCTAACACCACCGGATAATATTTCTCGCCCAGTTTTTCGTTGAAAGTTTTACCGGCGGCGAGCAACTCATCCCAGTTATTGGGATATTGCACGCCCGCGTCTTTCCAGGTGACATCGTTATAATAGAAAACGCGCGCGGTCACTGAAATCGGAATGCCGTTCAGCTTGCCGTCAATCGTGGTAGTTTGCAGCTCTTTGGGATCAAACTGGGTCAGATCCAGATACTCACTCACCTTGTTCAGGTCATAGAACCCGGTGCCGGTTTTTGAAAAGATCGGCAGCCAGTTCCAGTTGGTTTGCATCACGTCCGGCTCGGTGCCCCCGGCAATCTGGGTGGTCAGACGTGAAAGGTGGCCGTCCCAGCCGGTATATTCCGATTTCACCTTGATATTCGGGTTCTGTTTCTCGAACGCTTCGATCGCTTTCAACGTAACCTGATGGCGGCCATTGCCTCCCCACCAGGACATACGTAAGTCAACCTGTTCAGCGGCAAAAGCCTGATGGGCAAATATCGCCATGGACGAGGCTACCAGAGTACGTAAGACTATTTTTTTCATTATTTACTACTCCTGTTAAAGAGAAATATTCTTTTCTGTTTTCGCATCAAAAATGTGGCATTTATCCATATCGAATTTGAAGTAAACCGGACGATGCAGCCCATTTTTCAGGATCGGTTTAACGTCATCGGAAGGAATACGGCAGGTCAGTTCAAAATCATTCACCTTCAGGTAAACAAAGAACTCATGGCCCATATTCTCGACGCGGACCAGTTCTCCTTCGGAGTGGTTGCCCTCAAACGGCGACTCTGAAATCGACACAAACTCAGGCCGCACGCCAAAGAACACGTCCTGCCCGACAAAGCTGGCGACCTTATCCTGTTGATACTGGCTGAGGGTCAAGGTGTAATTACCGACGGTAAGGCCGATTTTGCCGTCCTTCTCTACCAGCTTGCTCGGCTTGATGTTCATTTCTGGCGCGCCGATAAAGCCGGCGACAAACATGTTTTTCGGGAAGTGGTACAGGTTATCTGGCGTATCCACCTGCATGATATGGCCCAGCTTCATCACGCAGATACGGTCGCCCATGGTCATGGCTTCGGTCTGATCGTGGGTGACATAGACGGTGGTTGCCGGTTTGCCGCTCTTTTTCAGCTGCTTGTGCAAGTCGGAAATACGAATACGCATCGACGCACGCAGCTTGGCATCCAGGTTAGACAACGGTTCATCGAACAGGAACACGTCTGGTTTTTTCACAATTGCGCGGCCCACGGCCACACGCTGCGCCTGCCCACCAGAGAGTTGGCGTGGCAAACGATCCAACAGTTCTTCCAGCTCCAGGATCTTGGCGGCTTCGTTAACCTGCTCTTCAATCTGCTCTTTAGGCAGCTTGCTCAGCTTCAAACCAAACGCCAGATTGTCTTTTACCGTCATATGCGGATACAGCGCATAGTTCTGAAACACCATGGCAATACCACGGGATTTAGGGGCCAGGTTATTCACCACGCGGTCGCCAATGCGCACTTCGCCGCCGCTGATGGTCTCCAGCCCTGCCAGCATCCGCAGCGTGGTCGATTTGGCACAGCCGGAAGGGCCGACAATCACCATAAACTCGCCATCGGCAATGGTCAGATTGATGCCATGCACCGCCTTATAACCGTTGCTGTACACTTTCTGCAGATTGTTAAAAATGACTTCAGCCATGATAGATCCTCAATTAACCTTTAATTCCGCTGCTGGTAACGCCCTGCACAAAGTAGCGTTGGGCCAGGAAGAACACGATGATGGACGGCAGAATAGAGATGCTTGCCATAGCCAGGATTTCGTTCCACGGCGCACCTTCTGTCACGTCGATAGACATTTTCAACGCCAGCGCAATCGGGTACTTATCGACGCTGTAGACGTAGATCAACGGGCCAATAAAGTCATTCATCGACCACATAAACTGGAACAGAGCGACGGAGATAATCGCCGGTTTCAGGATCGGCACCACCACATACCACAGCACCTGGAACGAGTTGCAGCCATCAATCTGGGCCGCCTCTTCCATATCCCGTGGCACACCGCGCAGGAACTGGATCAACATAAAGACGAAGAACCCTTGGGTCGCAAATGCCAGCGGTAAATAGAGCGGCAGATAGCTGTCCAACATGCCCATTTCACGGAACATGATGTATTGCGGGATCAATAACACCGTGCTTGGCAGCAACATGGTGGTGATCAGCGTGGCAAACCAGAATTTCTTCCACGGGATCTCAAAGCGGGCAAAGCCGTAGGCCACAATGGTTGAAGAGATAATGGTTAATAACACCTTGGGGATCACAAACTTAAAGGTATTAAGCATGTAGTGACCAAAGTTATATTCCGTGCCGGTTTTCCAACCGTTGACGAAACCATCCGAGGTCGCATTGTCTGGCCACAGGCCCAGAGTGGTGAAGATCTCCTGGTTGGGTTTAAACGAGGCCGAGAACATCCACACCAGCGGATACAGCATCAACAATCCCACCAGCAGCAGCACAACGTAACGAATAGCGGCGCTGATTTTTTCCCGGCGCAATGTGCGCTGAACTTCACGCTCAGCGATTTCCTGCGCGCTGGACATGGGTAATTGGTTCTGTTGCATGTCAGCCATTTTTGCCACCCTTATCTGCCGAGTAGAAGACCCAATACTTCGATGATTTAAAGGCGATTGAGGCGAACAGGGCCACAACCAGGAACAGGATCCACGCCAATGCGGCACCGTAACCCATATCAAAATATTTAAAGGCGGTATCGTAGATATACAGTGAGAACAGATAGGTGTAATGGGTTGGCCCGCCCCCGGTAATCACATACGGAGCCGTAAACTCCTGGAACGCCTGCGTGGTCTGCATAATAAAGTTGAAGAAAATCACCGGCGTGATCAGCGGTACCGTGACCTTCATAAACATCTGCCACTTGGAAGCACCATCAATCATGGCCGCTTCATATTGTGACTGTGGCACGTTTTGCAGCGCCGCCAGGAAGATCACCATCGCAGAGCCGAACTGCCATACACGCAGCAACGTGACCGACATTAATGCCAGTGAAGGCTCTCCCAACCAGTTGACCGGATCCATCCCAAAGACACCGATAAAGCTGTTTAGCAGCCCGTCGATGGCAAACAAAGCACGCCATAGCACGGCGATAGCCACGCTGCTGCCCAGAATCGAAGGAACGTAATATGCGGTACGGAAAAAGCCGATGCCGCGTAGTTTGAAATTAAGAACAAAAGCGATACCTAACGCAAATGCCAATTTTAACGGGATGGTCAGAAACACATATGCAAAGGTGACGCCCATCGATTTCCAAAAAAGATGGTCTTCCATCAGCATATAACGATAGTTTTCTACCCCGTTAAACACCGGGGGATTCATCAGGTCATATTCCGTAAAGCTCAGCAAGAATGATGACACAAAGGGGAACGCCGTAAATATGATCAACCCTATTATATAAGGTGATATATAGGCTAACCCCAGCATTCTGTTTTCATTCATGGTTGTTACCCATAGCCATTTAAATAGAAAAAGAAATGAAATTAGTTAAGTAAAATTTAAGTACGATTAAACATTAGAAATGACAAGCCCGGCAGTCTGCCCAGGTTCAGCATCCTCCCCGTCGTGATAAATCGATAAATTTTTTCAGGCGATCGCTGGTCAATCTCAGCCAGTGATCTGCGGCCAATGTTCGCATTGTCACTATGCTTTCGGGTTGCTTGCTACAGTAGGATAATTCCATTTTCCGGTCTCCCAGATGATCCTGTCATCGACCAACCAACAAACTGAAACACTATTTCAAATTATTATATCTGAAATTTTTCCAACGTCATTCAGCGGATAGCAAAAGTGTGACCAAAGTAGAAACGTTGTTTTGATTTTTTTATTTAAAAGCAAAAATTATCAAAACCACGCACCGAAGCCAGCACAAGGCAATGAAAAATAATGATATTTTTTCTTGATGGTTTTGTAACGACAAGGATAGCAATGTTGATGAGATCGGTTAGTCAATTGTAGGTAGGTAGAATCAGCGGATTTGAGTCGAGAAGGGAAGTATGAACGTCGTCATTGATGGTTACATTTGTGATTTAAGGTGATTGGCAAGGGGCGAGAGCCTAACTGGGAGGGAGAAGAATAGACGGCCTTGCTACTCTATGGATAGCAAGCAAGGCCGTGCGTTAAATCAGGCGTCTTCCTCGCCAGAGCTGGCTCTGCTTTCGCGCGGCAGCGGCTTACCGTGATCCTGGCCGTTATTACGCGTCAGCCACAGAGATAATGCCTTCAGCGAATCGGGGGTGAACTCGTCGCAGCGAGCGGTGATCTCCTCTGGCGTCAACCAGCTCACTTCAGCCACTTCTTCTTCCTGCAGGGCAAACGGGCCATTGGCGACGCAGCTAAATAACGCCCCCCAAATACGGCACTGTTCCTCTTCAAAGTAGAACAGGCCATGTTCGGCAAACGGGATCCCGGCAATACCCAGCTCTTCTTCCGCCTCACGGCGGGCAGAGTCCAACACGTTTTCCCCGCTTTGTACCACGCCCCCTGCGGTGGCATCCATCCAACCCGGGTAAAAATCTTTGGTGTCAGTGCGCCGCTGCACCAGAATTTTCCCCATGCCATCATGCACCACAATATAGGTCGCACGATGACGCAGCCGTTGGGCACGCATCTGTTGACGACTGGACTGAGCAATCACTTCGTTTTGCTCGTTGACGATATCAACCCACTCGGTATCTGCAGCCTGATCCTGTTCCGCCATCCTGTAAAACCTTCTTTTTTGGGCGCGATGCATGCCGCGCACGGGTTATGCTTCAATTATTTTTGGTATGTGTCCCAGCTCTGCCAAGGAACAACCCTGGCTGCCATTTTCGAGCTATCGGGTCTATAAAATTAGTGCGTTAACGCCACCTCTGCAACAACCTTGCCGTTGTGCAACTCGAGCACGCTCAAGACGTCGTCTGCCAGTATGCCATAGCTGGCTGGAAAACCCCCTTTCGGGATGCTGACCGAGCCCGGATTAAAGCAGTAGATATCCCCTTGCCTTTGTGCCTGGGGCAAATGCGTATGGCCATACACCAGCACGTCTCCGCGCGTTAAAGGCGGTAATGTGTTGGGATGATAAAGGTGCCCGTGGGTTAAAAACAATCGTCTTTTGGCTAATAGCACCTGTTGGTAAGGGGCCATCATCGGGAAGGAAAGCAGCATCTGATCGACTTCACTGTCGCAATTACCGCGAACGGCAACGATCTTGTCACTAACGTGATTCAATCGTTCGGCCACCTGCGCGGGCTGATAATTATCTGGCAAGGCGTTACGCGGACCGTGATTAAGCAAATCCCCCAACAGTATCAACCAATCGGCCTGGCTTTGAGCAAACAATTCGAGGATTTTGTCGGTGGCGGAGAGCGAACCATGCAGGTCCGAGGCGAACATCAGCTTCATAATCTTTCCTTTAACACGGAATATGAAACCATTTTAACGTAGCTGGGGTAGACAACAAGCGGTGGGGAAAACAGGTGGCCGATATTCGGCCACCTGAAGAACATCAGGCGCGGGCCAGCAGTTCTTTGACAAACGCCACAATCTCCGGCTTTTTACCGTTGGAGAACAGGCATTCCTGGAAGCGAGGGCCGCTAACGGCGGTCTTCACCAGCTCTGGATCGATGGCACGCAGCGTATCAAGGTAGTTGTCTTTGATCACTGCCTGCTTAACCTGATTGAGGATACCGGCGTTACGAACCTGAGGTTCCTTACGTTCTACCGGATAACCTTCACCTTTACGCCCGGTAAAGGCCTTCTCAAAGATATAGCGCACGTTCAACTCTGCACCCCAGCCAAAGCCTTTGGCAAACGGCAGAGACAGCGCATTACCGTTGTTGATCTGAGCGAACAGGAAAGCATCCGCAGGATCGATACAATAGCCGCACACTACGCCAGGATGAATGTTCAGTGACATCAAGGCGCCCTGCCCGGTACCACAGCCGGTGACCACAAAGTCGACCGCTTCGGCGTTCAACAGAATGCTGGCCATAATCCCTAAATGAATATAGGTCAGATGGTGATCCTGCTCATCGCTCATACCCACGTTGAACACCGCATCATGATTGCCAGCCGCAACCGCCTGCAATTGTTCGAGTACCAGCGCATTTTTACCCGCCTGGCTGTTTTCCATCATCAGTGCAATATTCATCTTTCGCTCTCCGCAAATAAAATCAATCGGTTATTCTTTGTCTGGTTAGCGAGCCAACCAGCCGCCATCTACCGCTACGGTGTAGCCATTGATGTAATCCGACGCTGGTGACGCCAGGAATACCACCGGCCCCATCAGATCTTCTGGCAGGCCCCAACGGCCAGCCGGGATACGCTCGAGGATTTCCTCACTACGAGCCTGATCGTCGCGCAGTTGGCGAGTATTGTTCGTCGCCATATAGCCAGGAGCCAACGCGTTCACGTTGATACCGTGGCTGGCCCATTCGTTGGCCAACAGACGAGTAACCCCCATCACGGCGCTCTTGGACGCGGTATAAGACGGCACACGGATGCCGCCTTGGTAAGACAGCATGGAGGCGATATTGATGATCTTGCCGCCGGTGCCTTGGGCAATAAACTGGCGGGCCACCGCCTGAGACATGAAGAACACCGTCTTGATGTTCAGGTTCATCACGTCATCCCAATCTTTTTCGCTAAACTGCAGCGCATCCTGGCGGCGAATGATGCCCGCGTTATTAACCAGAATATCAATATGGCCGAATTCGGCCACCGCGCGCTCCAGCAGCTCAGGCAGCACTTCCAGTTTGCTCAGGTCGGCTTTCAGGCTCAGGAAACGACGCCCCAGCGCGGTGACTTTGGCGATGGTTTCTTCCGGCTCAACCACGTTAACGCCAACGATATCACAACCCGCTTGAGCCAGCCCTATGGCCATCCCCTGTCCCAACCCGGTGTCACAACCGGTCACAATCGCCACTTTACCCTGTAATGAAAAATTATCGAGAATCATGCTCTTGTCCTTAGTACTCAGGGCATCAGCGGCCCTTGTCAAAAGTGGGGATAGCGTTGCAATCCCGCCAGTGTCCGCAGCTTGCTGCCATACAGGGGGAGCGATATTGCCCGCCCCTGTCATCATGATGGCGCAAGTCTAACGCTTATCCCTGACGCGATCAATAAAATTGAAACAATGTTTTAATTTAAATGAAAGTAATTTTTGATTGTGTGATGTGTGCCGTTTTCACCAGGGAAAAGACGACGCCGCAGGTTCATCACATGCGGCGTCTCTAAAGAGGGTCATTTCACTGCTGATAACATAAAGGCATTGTTGTCGGCGATGTTCCCCACCACCGCATCGGCATATTCTCCCGGCTTGCTGCGCAGCGAGACGTTGCCGCTGAATACACCCTGTTTATCCTGCGTGGTATATGGGCCCGGGCGGAAAATGTAGTTAAACCTCTGGTTATCAATCGCCATATTGTTGGTCACTTGCAGTGCGCCAGGGTTGAAGTTGTCGGTAAACCCATCCATGCCGTTTTCAATGGCGAGGCTGTTAGTCACCTGATGGGCCACTGGCAACCCTTCTCCCCCCAGTTTGAAACCATTATTGACATTACGCAGCGCGACGCTGTTCTCAATGATCACCTTACCGTTCGGGCCATCCTCAATCTTGTTAAACAGATCAAAACCGTCATCTACGTTGTCATGGGAGAAGCAGGCGACTAGCCGATTTCCATCACCCACACGCATTTTGACGGCAAACCCATCCGCATTGATCAGACCTGGATCCTTGTTGGCGTATGATTCGGAATGGGTGATCAGGTTGTGGCTGGCCCATAGTGGTCGATCGGCGTTGGCCGGGGAGGAAATGACAATTCCGGTATCATCCGCATGGTGTGCCACCACCCGATCAAGGTGGTTATGGCTGCCCGTAATACGCAGGCTTTTTTCCGTTACCGTGATGCCCTGAATATCCCAATGGCTGGCTTCCAGTTCCATCCCGTGCAGCACCACTTCATCCCCAAGCGGCCGGAGCTTTTTGGCATGCTTGGCAGTGCCACTGGCTACGGCAGGTATGACAGCCAAGGGATAATCCCCCGCCGCCAGCCAAAGCGTGCCGCCCGGCATTAATGATTGCACGGCGGTGGCAAAATCCAGCGGGTGCTGCTGGCTGCCATCATTTTCGGCTTTGCCCTGTGGCGCAGCATACAGATTAGCGGCGTCGGCATAGCGCGCTTTGCGCACCAGCAACTTGTCACTCTGAGCGTTGCCTTTTACCGTGGTGAAACGGTAATCCAGCGCGGTTTCGGCCTTCTTCAACACAACCTTCACCGCCAGCATCTCCCCAGCCGGTACCTTACGCTCTGCGGCAATGACCACGCCGTCCTGGCTTAGCGACAGAGTGCCACTCTCATTACTGCGGAGCTGGAAGACGTAATCCTCCGTGGCGGATATTGGCGCAGAACCGATCTCGATCTGCAGCGGCATCGCTTTAACCGCGAACTCTTGTGCCGCCGGAAGCTGACTTTCGCTGAGCGTCAGGCTGGCCTGTGTGACGGTAATGCGTGCGTTACGTGAAGCAAAGAAGCCCACGTAGTAACCTTCAGGATCCAGCTTGGTGACGCGGCGCGGATCGTTGGTCGTTTTACTGACCCAATTGTCGCTACCTAGCGGGGCGTAGGCCGCGGTAAACCCCTGATCCGTGCGAGCCAGACGCAGCCGGAAGCTTGGCGTTTTTTGCAGTTCGACCTCGGGCTGATAGCTCTCACGTTTGATCTCGACACCCGCGTTGCCCCAGGAGTTGAGCACGCCATTGCGGGAAATCAGCGTCATTTTGACCCGCTGATGATCCTTTTTATCCTGCGTCATGATGGCATTCATCACCATGTTGGATGCCGCCGGAAACTCCTCATAACCCTGCTGGATCTTCTCCAACCTTGGTTTGCCGAGGATATCGCGGATCAGCAATCCCGCCCCCTCCTGCCCGGCGGGCAGAGCCATATTTTCCGGGCCAAACTGATCGACCGTCACCTCCGCCTCCAGAACCACATTGGCATTGGCAGGAACGCGCGTGTAGTAGAAGGTCAGGCCATCATGACTATTGCCGATTTTGCCCCCACGGCTTTCAACGTGGAACGGCATTTTCAGCGGCCCGGCCAGCATCGGCTTACCGTTGGCCATCGTCACCTGATTGGTGCCCACTTTTTCCGGCAGCACGTTGGTGGCAAAGTTGACATCCGTTGACTGGCCAAAAGCGACGGCCTGCCAAACCAGTTCATTAGCGGCAGGCAGCGGTGCGGCGACACCGTGATGACACACGCTGGCCAGAGCAATTAATAACGACAGAGGTACGATCTTCATTTCCCTTTCCTTGTTTTTAATAGGTAGGGATCCCCCCGCCATGTTGGCGAGAAGATCCTGTTACTGGGTTTTGGTGAGATCAGGCCGGTTAGGCCGGTTTATACACAGGGGCTGAAACTTCAGGAGTGATATTCATCTTCTGGCAGATCTTGCTGTTGCCCCAGCACTGTTCGTAGGGCAGCCCCACCAGTTTCTCGATGACCAGGCGAACGTCGGGTTTGATATCGCCGATCTTGCCGCCAGCCTTGATGCGGGCCACTTCGTACAGCACCACCTGGTGAGTTTGGCGGTTAAGCGTCATCTGGCTACTAAAGACAATCGCCATCAGCGCCAACAAGATCACACCAGCAAAGAACACCCAGGAGATCGCGGTAATGGCGGTTTCCGGCTGAGTATGAGACTTGGACTGGAAGCCGTAGTAACTGAGGATCGCCCCCATGGTGAAGACGATAATCGAACGCATAATCTTTCCGGAGAAGGTCATCGCCCCAGCATAGATCCCTTCGCGACGGCGACCGGTAAAGACCTCATCCACGTCCGCCAGGAAGGTATATACCGTCCAGGGAATGTAATACACGCCGCCGGTGCCCAGGCCGAAGATCACGGTGATGCCGATGATGGCAGCAGTGGCAATATGCGCAGGCAAGTTAAAGAAGTGCAGCAGGGAATAGCAACAGACCGCAAACATCACGATACCGAGCGCCCAGGAATAAGGTTTACTGAAGCCTTTTTTCACGCACAGACCAATAAAGATGGCGGTCGATATCAGCTGTAAGATGGCATTCAGGCTGTTCAATCCGGCCAGAATGGCGGGATCGTATTGCAGCACGAAGATCACGAAATAGGTGAATACCGAGGCAAACAGCCATTCCGCACCAAAGCCGAACAGATACATGCCCAGATGCTTGCGAAATACCCGCAGGTAGAAGGTCGATTGCATATCCCGCGCCAATGAAGCCAACGTTTTGAGCAGCGATTTCTTATGCTTAACCTCCGCTATCGCTTCATCCTTGCGTTCCCAGGAGAACAGATACAGCACGGTGATGGCAATAAACAGAATCACCCCATAGGTGATACCGGTATACAGAAAAGGCTGGGCCGACTCTTTGCCGTAGAGCAGAATAAATTGCCCTGGGATAAACGCCGCCAAAAAGTTGGCCATCTTGCCAAAAATCGCTTTATAGCCAGTCAGCTTGGAGCGCATGGCGAAATCATCGGTCATTTCGGTCGCCAGCGTCTCGTAGGGCACCATTACCGAGGTATAAATCAGTTCGAAAATGACGTAGGTGGCGAGGTAGTACCAAAAACCAAAGCCCTCAACCCACAGCAGCGGGTAAAAGACCATCAATGGCGCACCGATCAGCAAGAAGAAACGGCGCCGACCAAAGCGCTTACCGAGCCAGGTATTGCCAAAGTTATCGGTCAGATAGCCCATCACCGGGTTGCTGATAGCATCGATGACGCTCGCAACCGAGAAGATGAATGACGCCTCCAGCAGCGTCAGCCCACAGAACGTGGTGTAAAAATAGAGCAGCCAGGCACCGCTGATTGCCAGCGCGCCGCTGCCCAGCAGGTTCCCCCCGCCATAAGCCAGCTGATGCCCGAGCCTGACCGTTCTTCCCTTACCCAGAGCGTTAATACCATTAGTTGTCATCGTTTCTTCTCGCAAACAAAAATAATGAACTGCAATTTCATTTTTACAGGAATAACGTTTTATACTTTTAGGCGAGTTATAATGTTGTGATGAAAGTCACATAAAAAATAAGGGGATCTCATTTAGCCATTTTTAAAACGCGGGCAGCATCTGGCCGCAGCCCCAGCATCAGGGATTGCCCATGCGTTATCTTTCTATAATGGCGAGCATGCAACGGCGTCATGCTGGTTGGCTATGAGCAAAACCGCGATCCGCCATCAATCGGGCAAAGCGCAACGATTTATGCGATGCAGCTCTCATAAATCACCCGTTCGGGTTGGCCTAATTCGTCACTTTGATATCATTTTTCTAAATTTATGAAACAATGTTTTATTTAATTAAATGATCGCCCGAACAGCGGCGGTTTATCGATAAGGTTAAGGGAGGCCATCGTGGCTAAAGGTTCAATCCACCAGTTCAATTTCCATCGTACAACCGATGCCGGTACCGGCGCACAACTCACTCGCCTGACACCGCCTGAAGTGCTGTGCCACCGCAATTATTTCTACCAGAAATGTTTCACCAACGACGGCAGTAAACTGTTGTTTGCTGGTGAGTTTGACGGTAACCGCAACTACTACCTGCTGGATCTGCAACTGCAGCAAGCGGTGCAACTGACCGAAGGCCCGGGCGACAATACCTTCGGCGGTTTTTTATCCCCGGACGATCGTTTCCTGTATTACGTGAAGAATGAGCGTGAGTTGCGCCGGGTAGAACTGAGCAACTGCAATGAACAAACCGTGTATCGAGTGCCTGAAGAGTGGGTTGGCTACGGTACCTGGGTTGCCAACAGTGAATGCACCTGCCTGGTGGGCATCGAAATCGATCGCCAGGATTGGCAACCGCTGACCGACTGGAAAATTTTCCACAGCTTCTTCACCAAAAACCCGCATTGCCGCCTGCTGCGTGTCGATTTGGCCAGCGGTGAATCACGTGTGATCTATGAAGACCGCCTCTGGCTGGGCCACCCAATCTATCGCCCATACCATAGCGACTGCGTCGCCTTCTGCCACGAAGGGCCGCACGATCTGGTAGATGCCCGCATGTGGCTGATCAACGAAGACGGCAGCAATATGCGCAAGGTAAAAACTCATGCCCCAGGCGAAAGCTGCACCCACGAATTCTGGGTGCCGGACGGTTCGGCCCTGATGTACGTCTCTTATTTGAAAGGCCAGCAAGAGCGCAACATCTGCCGTTACGATCCACAAACCGGGCAGGACGAGATCGTGATGACCATGCCAGCCTGTTCGCACCTGATGAGCAACTACGACGGCAGCATGTTAGTGGGTGACGGTTCGGCTACGCCGGTCGATATCAAGGATTCTCAAGGCTACACCATTGAGAACGACCCGTGGCTTTACGTGTTCGACGCCAAACAAAAACGTCAGGCACGCCTGGCCGCGCATAACAGCTCATGGCGCGTGCTGAATGGCGACCGTCAGGTAACGCATCCGCACCCATCCTTTACCCCGGACAACCGGCAAGTGCTCTTCACTTCAGATTTTGAGGGTGAACCTGCGCTGTATCTAGCCCGCTTGCCGGAAGATCTCTTTGCTTGATGGCACTATTTGATTGAGGAACAACCATGTTTATCTACAAACAGGATTGTGCGTTAGAAGATTTAGGGAGCGGCGTGACACGCCGTATCCTCGCTCATGGCGGCACCATGATGGCGGTGGAGGTCAACTTTAGCCAAGGTGCTGTCGGCCCGTTGCATAGCCACCCGCACGAGCAACTGACCTACGTACTTTCCGGCCGCTTCAGCTTCACCATCGATGGCGTCACCAAAGAAGTAGCTGCCGGTGATACCTTGTACAAAAAGCCCGACGTGGTGCATGGCTGCGTCTGCCTGGAGGCCGGAACCTTACTGGATACCTTCACTCCACAGCGTGAAGATTTCCTGAAGTAATCTTATGTGCTCCCTGCCATCATGCCGGGAGCATTTGCCCCCTAATAAGCTGTAGCAATTCGCCCCCTCCTCTTGCATAAAATTGCCCTGTTCCCCTTGCCCACACCATCAATATGCCTGCCGCCAAACCGACCACAGACGAGAAATATCAATAATTCATATTTCAAACAATTAAACACTAATACATACATTCAGTGAATATATATGAGTCATTCTCAGTAATTGACCGATAAGTTAAGGATTGTTCTTATCTTTTGATTTTATTGAAATAATTGGTAACTTATCGATAAAATCAATTGTTTTTGTCATATCGATCTATTTTATTGATCATTAAAAACATCTCTGCTATCCTATGCAATATAAATTTTCAATATAAATCAATGGAATGAGTAAATATCATGGCTTACTGCGAGTATGTCGCCTATTGCCCACATTGTGATATTTCCATAGAGCTGACAGGGAACGTTCCTCCCTACGTTGAGGGGGCGGGCTGCTGTTGGATGTGCAGCAAGAAACTCATCCTGATTTTCAGAAAGTCGGCAAAAAACCGTGCACGCCATCGACAAGATTGCGGCTCATCCGCCAACCCGCGCACCAGATAGGATTATTACTGATTAGGATGATCAACTATGCCTGATATTCATATCTACACGGTGAGTAATGACCGCTATTTCTCCGCTGGCTTACACGCGCTGCTTAGGCACGGTGAAACCTTGCCCCACAATAAAATAGCGTTGCATGAATTACCCTTCGAGAAAGAGACATTTGAGGCTCACACGCTGCCGAAGCTGAAAAATAGCGCCTGTGATTTTCTGATTTTGGATTGCAGTTGCGGCTTTATTAATTATTACGGTGCCTGTTCCGCGCTCTATGCAGCCCTTGAGCAGGGCACGCTGGAGGCCAGGATCATCTTGATGTATGAAAACAGCCTGTGCCTGACCAACCCGGATATGTACAACCATTTTATCACTCTGGATAAAAATGCCTGTGTAGAGGATATCTTGCTAGCGATATTCCCTCGCCAAACGGTGCAGGATGAGTTTGATGCCGAGGAAGAGGAAGCCACAAGCCGGCAGTATCTGACCGGCCGAGAGCTGATCGTCATCAACGAAATCTACAGCGGTGCACAGCCTTATGAGATCGCCAAAAAGCTCAAGCTCAGGCTAAAAACCATCAACTGCTATAAAAACCGGGCGATGAAAAAGATTTGTAGCAAAAGAACGTTGGATGCATACGCGTAACGGCCTGTTCGCCAGGTTGGTTCCCCCTTCATCGGCGGCGGTTTCACCTTGTTCGGGGTACTCCGCCACGACGAAAGCCGGGAGCCAACATCACGAGATCATATAGGCTGTCTCGGCATCCATCTTTATCTGAACCCCTTGTGACTTCTATGCCCAACCAGATCTGAAAGTCTGCTCAGTGCCAACAGCGGACGTTATGCTAATCATTGATGAGATGATTCGGTTGGAGCGTACGCTTAGCCAGTTTCTTTTTCAGAATGATAACCATGATTGGGAACCCTGATGCGGAAATTGCACATACCCCCAGCAACGTGTTCATATTTTGTGGTGCTATGGCGTGCCCAGGTAATAGAAAAGCTGACAGAAAAAATGCGACCGTTGTGATCATGTACATTATTGATGACTGCAATGAAGAGAATCCTGCTCGTTGCCTGTCATCAGGAAACTGAATGGTCAGCGCCGAGGAGGAAACCAGACGACTGTATGATGCACCGAGAAATACAGTAATAAATAGCCCCGCATGCGGATAGCCCAGAATGGGTATTAGCAAACTCACTATAAAGACGATGGTTGACCCTGTAGCCAGAACCAAAGCAGAGAAACGGGAAGTTAACGCGCCTGTCATTTTTGTTGACAGGTATCCTGCAATGCCCCCGGCGAAAAACAGCCATGGCAGCAGGTCTTGAGAGGCGCCCAGCAGTTGGGTCATTAATGGTACCAGAACAGGAATGATCAGCATCGGGCTAAATTGTACCAGCGCATTACTGGAAGCGAACAGCAAAGTATTAACGTCGAGTGGCAGTGCGTGGGGTGTGTCGAAAGAGAGTGGATCCGGAGGGATGATGGAAACAATCAGTGGCAATGCCAACAAACACAGCGTACTGATAAACCACAAAGCGACATGCCAGCCGTAATGAGCACACAAAAATAGTATCGCGGGCATTCCGACAATGCTTACCATCGAAAATGATGCAATGACCGTCGCCAACATTTTTCCGCGCAAGTTAGCCGGTGCAAGATTTATCAATATACTGATACCCACCCCCATTGTTGTGCCTCCTACCAGTCCTGCGCAGAATCGTAATGCAAGCAGAAGACTAAAACTGGAGGTGAATGTCTGTCTCTTATACACATCTCCGAGCCCACGAGACAGGAGGTATCATCTCGTATGCCGTCTTCGGCTTGAAAAAGGGGGGGGGGGGGGGGGGGGGGGGGGGGGGGGGGGGGGGGGGGGGGGGGGGGGGGGGGGGGGGGGGGGGGGGGGGGGGGGGGGGGGGGGGGGGGGGGGGGGGGGGGGGGGGGGGGGG